>CALLIQ010000251.1 GCA_938008925.1 uncultured Acidimicrobiales bacterium | reverse complement strand
CGAGACCATCAGCCGAGCCGTGGCGGCAGGCCTCGAAGACGTCGGATCGATCGCCGCACTCGTGGACGCGGCATCGATGATCGTGTCGGTGTGCCCGCCGGCTGAGGCGGGTGCGGTTGCCGCCACGGTTGCGGACCTCGGTTTCGATGGCGTGTACGTCGATGCGAACGCCGTGTCCCCGGCGTCAGCTCGGCGAATCGCCGCCTCCCTCGATGCCACGTCCTTCGTCGACGGTGGAATCGTCGGTCCCCCGGTCGCCGGAGCGGGGACCACACGGCTGTATGTCTCGGGACCTGACGAGTCAGCGGCGAGCGTGGCCAGCCGGTTCGATGGCAGCGATCTCGAGGTCAGGGTGGTCGATGGGGGAGCGGGCGCGGCGTCCGCCTTGAAGATGTGTTTCGCCGCCTGGACCAAGGGCACGGCCGCTCTGCTGATGGACATCTGTGCGCTGGCCGACGCGGAAGACGTGACCGGCGCCCTGCGCAGCGAATGGGCGACCTCGATGCCCGATCTCGCCGTCCGAGCCGACCGAACGCCGGCGGGGGTCGGACCAAAGGCATGGCGGTTCGAGGGGGAGATGGGCGAGATCGCAGCCAGCTTCGACGAACACGGCTTGCCCGACGGCTTCCATCTCGCTGCGGCGGAGGTCTATGCGAGGCTCGCCAGCCTCAAGGGCAGCACGGACGCCTCGCTCGACGACGTGGTAGACCTGCTCTCGGCGAACCCGTAGCGCTCGCCGCCCACAGCTCTTTGGAGGGAAACAATGAGCGACGAATCCGCAACGACGTCAACCATCGCGCCCGGTTGGTTCGCCGACCCCGAGGTTGCGGGCCAACGTCGGTACTGGGACGGCGGCGCGTGGACCGAACACGTGGCGGTTGGCGACGACATCGATCTTCGAGAGCAGCGAGTCGTGTCGGCGGTCGCTCGGCCGCCGAGCGCGCCGGTCGGCAAGCGCCTGGCGGGTCGTTTCATCGATCGATCGATCCTTTCCCTCGGTGGCCCGCTGGTGGTGTTCGCATCGATCGCCGGCGACCTTGGCGACGTCTATTCGGCGATCACGGCGGGCTTTTGGATTCTCACCACGATCTTTGGTCTCGTTGCGCTCGACACCGTCTTCATCGCCAAGCTCGGAGGCACGCCAGGCAAATTGTTGATGGGGCTCCAGGTGGTCGACGCCGCGACGGATCGACCGGTCGGGCTCGGTCAGGCGTTCGGCCGCTCTGCGCTCGGAGTCTTCGCTGGCCTGTCCTTCAGTGGGGGTCTCGTGGGCCCAGCGCTGCTCGGTCCGATCTTCGCCCTGATCTGGCTGCTCATCGGCGCAATCAGCCTCATCATGCTGCTCGTCGGGAAATCGCGCACGGTGCACGACCGACTGGGTTCCACCCGTGTCGTCGAACGCTCCGCCCTCACCGTCGGCTGATCCTCAACCTCTGGAACCTCTGGGGTCAGGTCTCGATCTCCAGAGGTTCACCAGGGGATGTCGGCTCGGGTGATGCGCTCGAGGTCGCCGCCGTCGAAGAGTGGCGTGATGCCTTGGGCCGTCGTGTCGGCTTCGAGCTCTGCGTCGGTCACCGTGAGCTCGCCACGGGCGAAGGCTCCCGCTGCCGCGAAGATCGTCGGCAACTTGGCCGCGTCGCTCGTCGTGTTCAGGAAGATGCGGTCGTCCTGCAGCACGTGGCCGACCGCCCGGGTGATGGCGTCGGGGTCGGAGAGCGGCTCGTACCAGGTGAAGCGGCGGCCCTCGTAGTCGGCCGGCCACCGGCCCTTCGCCAACGACTTGATGGTCTGGGCCGCGACGTTCTTTGCCGCGCACAGCGCGAGCAGCTCCTCGACATCGTGGCGATACGCCGGATTGTCGAGCATCGTGAAGTTGTAGGGAAACAGCACGGCATCGAAGTCGAACTCGCCGAGGCTGCGCACGTGCATCCCGGGAATGCGAACGCCGTGCCCGGTCACCCCGATGAAGCGGGTCAAGCCCTCGTCGCGTGCCTGAGCGAGCGCCTCGACGACTCCGCCTGCGGCGAACGCCGCGTCCCACTCGTCGGGCTCGACGAGGTTGTGGAGCTGGATCATGTCGACCTGGTCGACACACATGCGTTCGAGCGATGTCTCGAGCTGGGCCCGCGCCTCGGCGCCGTCCCGCAGCCCCGTCTTCGTGGCGAGGAAGTAGTCGTCGCGGTGATCGGCCAGGAACGGCTTGAGCCGGTTCTCGGACTCGCCGTAGGAAGCGGCGGTGTCGATGTGGTTGATCCCGGCCTGGCGGACCATCGCCATCGTGGCGTCGGCCCGGTCCTGGGTCATCCCGCCGAGCGCAGCGGCACCGAAGATGATGCGGGTGCTGTCGTGGCCGGTGCGGCCGAACGCCTTGGTCGGAATGGAGGTTGGTGTCATGTTCACGCGCTCGGTCCGACGAGTTGGGCGTCGATGGAGATCGAGACGTCGTTGCCCAGCATGAAGCCGCCTGCCGAGAGCGGCACGTTCCAATCGATGCCGTACTGGGTGCGATCGATGGAACCCGTCGCGAGAAAGCCGGCTCGAACCGAGCCGTCGAGCGGGTTGTCCTCGGTGCCGAAGAACGTCACCTCGAGCGTTTCTGATCGAGTGACCCCGTGCATGGTCATGTCACCCGTCACCGAGTACGCACCGTCGGCCCCAGCGCTGATCGATGTCGACACGAACGTCATCTTTGGGTTTGCCTCTGCGTCGAAGATGTCCGAGCTGGTGACGTGGCCGTCGCGATCGGCGTTGCCCGTGTCGATCGATCCCATGCCGATCGTTGCCGAGACCGACGAGGCAGCGAGGTCGTCGCCCACGGTCAGCGATGCGTCCACGTCGGTGAACCGCCCCCGGATCGAGGAGATCCCCAGATGGCGAATCGAGAATTGGACGGTGCTGTGGACG
>CALLIQ010000250.1 GCA_938008925.1 uncultured Acidimicrobiales bacterium | reverse complement strand
GAAGTTCAGGTCTTGCCGCTTCGCCAGCCGGCCGATGAGCGTGAACGGTGGCCAGTTCAGCAGTCGCCCGACCCACACCGGCAGAGCCCAGAACATCGTCTTGATCAGCGAGAAGAGGGCCAACGAACCGAGGCGCTCTCTGGGTTGATCGACGACCGTGTCGATGTCGAGCCGGTGGCGGGCCGCCTCCTCTTCGAGGTCGTGCACCGCACGGCGGAGCTCCTCAGCCTCGGGCCCTCCGAGATCAACCGCCGTGTTCAGGGCCACGAGCGTTGGGCCCAAGGCGACGTCGGCATCGTCGGCCACGAGCAGGCGAGCGGCGACGTTGGCATCGTCGTGCGCCTCCCAGTTCGCCCAGGTCGGCGCCACCTCGGCCAGCGCCTCGCCGATTCGTTCGGTGAGCGCCCGAGTCGCAGCGCGATCCTCGTCACCACCCGACCTGCCGTCGACCACGATCGGATGGCCGACGGTGGCGAGCGCTCGAGACCGGAAGGTGGCTCGATCGTCGTAGATGAGTCCGACGGGCACGATCGTCACCGTGGCGTCGGTGCCGAGCGCGATGCGCGCCGCGCCGGTCTTCATCTCGAGCAACCCGGGCAGGTCATGCGAGGTGCCCTCGCCGAACAGTGCGATCACGCCGCCCTCTCGCAGCGTCGTGAAGCAGTCGGCAAACATGCTGGCGTTGTCGCCGCCGCCGTCGACCTGACGATGAACCGGGATGGCGCCCGCCGCTGCCAGAAACGGTCGAAGGGGCAGGTAGGTGGGCGACCAGAGCGCTGCTTTCGCCAGGAATCGGGGTGGGCGAGGCATCGTGGCGATCAGGGCGACGGGATCGACGAGGCTCGAATGGTGGTTGGCGACGAGCAGGACCGGACCACTCGCCGGGATGCGATCGGGGTCGATGACCTTCGTCGTCGAGAAGAACAGGTGCATCAGCACCTTGCACAGAGCGGTGATGAAGCGCGTCGCCATCGCGGAACATCTCACCACGACCGGTCCTACGCTGGCGTCATGGTTCGTCGATGGTTTGCACCGGTCGTTCTCGCATGCGCGCTCGTGGCTGCCGGCTGCTCATCGGGAGATGACGCCGACAGCGGCGCGTCGGCTGCTTCGGCCGACGCCGAGAGCGCCGGCGGTATCCGGGTGGTCACTCCCGAGGAGGGAGCGGCCTTGGCCGCCACCGAGGCCGACGACGTCATCGTGCTCGACGTGCGCACACCCGAGGAGTTCGAGGAAGCCCGCCTCGACGGCGCGATCATGATCGACTTCTACGACGACGACTTCGCCGATCAGCTCGCTGGCCTCGACCGTGACGCCACCTACGTCCTCTACTGCCGCTCGGGCAATCGGAGCGGACAGACCACGTCGATCATGGCGGACCTCGGCTTCACCGACGTGGCCGACGTCGACGGCGGGATCATCGCCTGGCAAGACGCCGGGCTGCCGATCGTTCCCTGACCCCAGACGAGCCGAGGCGTCTCAGCCTCGGATGTTGTCGAAGACGGGTTCGCGCTTGTTCATGAACGCGGTCGCGCCTTCGACCATGTTGCGGTCGATCAAGATGCCCTGATGATCGCGTTCGACATCGAGCTGCGCGTCGAGCGAATTGGTCCGCGCATCGAGGATCGCCTCGCGGATTCTCGTCATCGCACCGGGGCTCGACCTGGCGAAACGATCGGTGAGCGCAGCGATCTCGTCGTCGAGCGCATCGTCGTCGACGACTGACCAGATCAGACCCCACTCCGCCGCCTGGTCGGCGCTGATCGGGTCGCCGAGCATGGCGATGCCACGAGCACGGGCCGGACCCAGCCGGTTCGTCAGGTGGAAGGTGGTTCCGAGATCGGGAACGATGCCGAGCCGCGGGCCGAAGGTGCACACGAATCGGGCCGACCGGGCGGCGACGGTGATGTCGCAGCCCAGGGCGAGTCCGAGGCCGCCGCCGGCCACGACACCGTTGACTCGGGCGATGGTCGGCACCGGCGCCTCGGCGAGGGCCAGGATCGCCGGGTGAAGCACCTCGTCCATGTTGCGGGTCGCCGCCGCGCCGGTCGAACCGCCTTTTGCCTGCAACGACGCGCCGGCGCGTTCGCCGCCGAGGCCGGACAGATCGGCGCCGGAGCAGAATCCTCGCCCCTCACCGGTGAGCACCAGCACGCGAATGTTCGGATCCTCAGCGACGCGCCGGATGCCATCGACCATCGCGTGTACCAGGTCGTCGTTGAGTGCGTTCAGCTGCTCCGGCCGGTTGAGGGTGATCGTCGCGACCGGCCCCGAGGTCTCGAAGCGTGCCGCGGCATGGCCAACAGCATCGCCAACAGCATCGTCAACAGCGTCTTTCGTCGTCTGGGTCCCCATGGACGGAGTCTTCCGCCGACTGATGCCCGTGTCGAGTCCCAGTCCTCAGGTCCCAGTCACTGGCCGTAGGTGAGACGCAATCGATCCGAGGTTCGGTCGGCAGCGATGGAGCTGCGTCCACCGACGAGCAGCGCCTCGTCGTAGAGGAAGGGCCGGTCGAACTGGTTGAACGACGTTCGGATCGACTCGAGCGCAGGATGGCCTGGCGCGGTCGAGAGCAGATCGGCATCGGCGTCGGCGAGCGCCACCGCCGTGATCGACTCCTCCGCTCGGGCGATCGCCCACCCGGTGGTGGCTTCGATCCGCTCATACAACGACTCGCCGATG
>CALLIQ010000249.1 GCA_938008925.1 uncultured Acidimicrobiales bacterium | reverse complement strand
CCGTAGAGCCGTCGGCGACAGGGATGAACAGCACCTGCATCTCGCGACGGGCGAGGATCCCCTCGCCAGGGTCGACGGTCAACGTGGTCTGTCTGCGATTCATGGCGTCTCTCCAAATTCGATCACACAGGCCGTCGCGTTGTCGCGCCCACCTGCGGCATCCGAGAGCTCGACGAGCCGTCGAGCTGCTCCGTCACATGTCGCAGCGCACAGCGCCTCGACCATTGCTTCGTCGGCCAACTGCCGGTGCACCCCATCGGTGCACAACAGAATCCGGTCGCCGGTCACCGGCGCCAACGATGTCACGCTGGGGACCGATGCCTGCTCGCTCCCACCGACATGGCGGGTCAAGGCATGCAGCGCAGCGCCGCGTCCAGCCATCGCTGCGACGTCGATTCCCGAGGCCAACAGGTCCTCTCGAACCGTGTGGTCTCGAGTGAGCAGTTGGAGCTCGAACCCGCGTCGCCGATAGGCCCGTGAGTCGCCGACGTGGGCGATGCTCAGGACGCCGCCGGCGATGCGCGCCATCACGATGGCGGTACCCGCTCGGTCGAAACCTCGCGCTCGGGTCGCGATTCGTACCTGTTCATTGAGCCGCCGGATCGCAGGCTCCCAGTCGTCGATGGGCGCCTGGGCGGTCGAGAGCATCGATGTCACCGCGGTGCGCGCTGCGAGCTCGCCGCCTGGGTGGCCGCCCATGCCGTCAGCGACGACGAAGAAGCCGGGCGCACGTTCACCGCACACGTCTTCGTTGCTCCTTCGGACGTGGCCGATCGAAGTGGCTGTGCCCCAGTCGACGACGTTCGTAGCGGGAGCGAGCGCTTCGGCTCTCAGCCGGTCGAGGAGTTCGTCATCGGCGGTCTCAACGGTCTCGTCGCTCACTCCGATTGCTCCTGTTCGTTCTCGTCGATTGGCCCGGCGTCAGCCGGAGTCGTTTCCGAATCGTCCTCGGAGACGATGCCGGCGATCAGGTAGCCACCGATCCCGAAGGCCGCCGCCATGACGACCGCGATGATGCCGAGCTGGAGCCGGCTGGCGCGGCCAGCCCGTGTCGCAACGACCGCTTCGCTCGGTGGGAGCACCGGGGCCGGCCGCCATCGCTCGATGGTCTGCTCGCCGCCACCAGCGTCCACGGGCTCCTCGGCGAGACTGCGCTTGATCTCCAGCAACAGCTCGTTGCCGTCGATCGTCAGGTCGTCGTCGCAGTCCCCGTCCGATGTGGTCGCGGGGACGACAACAGGGACGACAGCAGGGGCGGCAGCATGCGCCTCTTGCAGCGCAGCGAGGAGATCCGCACCGTCGATCGTGAGGTCTTCGGTGATGTCGTCGAGGTCGCGGTTGTCGTTCGGCACGGAGGTCATCGGGCCTCCTCCAGCTCTCGGGGTCGTCGTCGCCCGGTGGGGTCACGCTTGAGAAGCGGCCGCGGATCGGTTCGCATCCACATCCGTTCCCGGCGAGTTCGAGTCGAGATGAGCTGTTCGACGGCCAGGTCACAGTCCGCCCAGGCGGACTGGGCGTCGTCCTGGTTCGGAGGAAGCGGGTGAAAGGCAGCCCGATCCACGCGCTCAGCGAGTGCGAGAAGCGTCGAGCCGGCGTGGGCCGCTGCCGGTTCGTCACGCACGAATGCGTGCGCTGACTCCGACGGCGTCGAGGCGTCCAGAGCTGACACTCCAGCTTCTTCGAATCGATCGACCAGTTCGAGCCATGCGCCCGCGACGGACTCGGCCGCGTCGTCGGCTGCTCGGCGTTTCCGAGCTCGACGGCGCTTCCACCCGACGACGCAAGTACCGAGGCTGGCCAACAGCATCGCCGGGATCAAGAGCGCGCCGCCGGCGACGGCTGCCACGCCGCGCCAACCAGTGCCGATCAGAGCCGACTGCTCCTGTTCGTCTTCCTCGTCGTCTTCTTCGTTTTCCTGCTCCTCCGCCTCGGGCGTCGACGGTGGACGAAGGTCGGGGGGCGGAGGCGGCGGAGGCGGCGGGTTGGGGATGGCGACGTCTTTGATCGTCACGCCGAGCTGCTCTTGCTCCGGCTCGCGCGCCCGGTCCGGTGTCACGTCGAAGGGGACCCAACCGAACTCTTCGGTCTCGATCTCAATCCACGCATCGATGTCGTCGGCGAGAACGCTGACCTGACCATCGCTCCATCGATCTGGCGAGACCTGGTAGCCAACGACGACCCGACTCGGCAAGCCCCCGATGCGGGCCAGAACCGCTGCCGTCGCTGCGTACTGTTCGGCAAACCCGACGAGCCGTTCCGGGTCGCTGGTGAACTCATCGAGCCGGGCCAAGGAGTGACCGGGCCGAGCGTTCTCCGACTGGTCGTAGAACCCCTCGCTGACGAAGCGGTTCGCGAGCTGCTCCGCCCTGGGAACACCGACATCGATACCTTCGAAGACGTCACCGGCGAGGTTTCGCATCTGTGGCGGGACGAGAGCGAGGTCGGCGTCCTCGTCGTTCGAGATCACCGTCACGTCTCGCCGTTCGGCATCGGTCAGTGGATGCACGGGGATCGAGATGAGTGAGAGCACATCGCCTTGGCTCAGTCCGGAGGGGGAGGCGACGGTGCCGGTCGCCCGGCTGAAGCGGAGATCTCGGGGCTCGTCGCCAGCGCCGACCTGAACCGGAGTGCCTGCGATGGGGAGCCATGGGCCATCGAGCTGGACGATCTCGATCTCGTAGCCGACCGCGTCGTCAACCGCCGCCTCACTCGGCACGGGGAAGAATCGATCGACGGGTACGAACTCTGCGGGTGCTCCCGGCGTTGAGTCGGCCACAGCCCACACGACCCCGTCGTAGCTGCCGAGGATCGCTGTCGAGAACCGAGTCAACGGTTCGTCGGCCCGGACGACGAACACGACCTCGTCGCGTTGCTCTTCCTTCAGCGACGCCTTGATCGTCACCAGCGGACTCGGAACATCGAGCGGATCCCACGGTCGTTCCTGGTATTGCCGCAGGTCGAACCGGTCATTTGCCGCAGCGAGAGGGAGTCGAGGTCCGACCACGGGCGAGACGACGGCGATCGCTCCGAGCAAACCAGCACTCCATGCCATCGAACGCGGTCTCGAGCGTCCCGTGATCGACGGCGTCGAATGTGACAGATCCGACGCCCGGTCCGACTCCATCGAACCCATCGGCCCTGCGAGCCACTGATGGGAGACGCCGAGCAACACCGCTCCGATACCGATCGCGACGCCGACGACCGCTGCGACAGGACGATTCTCCACCGTGATGAGCGACGTGATCACCAACCCGAGTGTCGGGCCGAGAACCGGAGCGACGGGAAGGTTGTCGCGCCGGACGAGTTCGCCGCCGATGAGCGCGCTGAGCCAGGCGACGGAATACGGGAGAACACGCAACGTCGGCGTTGCGTCTGCGGGCGGCACGCTCGAGAGAAGGTCGGCCCACCCGTTCACGAGACCGTCGAGAAACGATGATGCGGCGCCGATGGTGGGGAGTCCTTGGGCGGCGATCGGACCGAGCACGAAGAACGCCAGCACCGAGAGCGCCACCGACTCACCGAGCAAGAGGCGGTAGCGGCGCGCTGCGGTGACCACCGATGCCGAGCCGAGGGCACCGAGCACCGCTGCCGACAGGAAGCTCCATCCCAGCAACGCCCCGTTGAACCCAGCGGCCGAGCTCACGGACAAGACCACGACGACCACGAGCGGGATCAAGAATCGAAGCGGCAGCGGTGCGGGAGGACGCTTCGCCGCGGGGGTCGTCGACGTCACTGCATCACCCGATTCCATGCGATCTGGAAGCGTTCGAGACCGTCGACGTCGAAGACGCTGGCTCCCGGCAGCGCCCCGCTCTCGACGTGTCCCGCCGGCCACGCTCGCACGACGAAGACGCCAGCGTGTCGAGCCGCATGACTCACGACCGGCATCAACTCGTCGGGACTCAGCGCGCCGGTCACGATGGCGAGAGCCGAGGTACCTCGCTCGGATTCCAGGGCCTGGGTGCATTGCTCGAGCAATGACGCAGTTCCCGTTGCCTGTGCGAGTGTCAACCGGTCGAGCACGTCATCAGGCGATCCACCGAGGGCTTGGCCGAGTAGTGGTGTGGTTCCGAGCCTGAGAGCGACGGGTTGTTGGTGTCGCTGTGCATTCACCGTCAACGTCGCAGCGATGTCGACGGCGACCTCGAGCGTCTCGTCGTCGTAGCCGGCAGACCGGTCGTCGATGAGGACGGTCAGGTGTGGGCGTCGGTTGTCGACGTAATGCCTGACCATGAGGGAGCCGGCGCGTGCGGACGAGAGCCAGTGGACGTGCCGATGGTCGTCGCCGACTTGGTACTCGCGAAGCGTGTGGAAGGCGACGTCGCCCGCCGGAGACGTGTCGGACGTTGGTCCCTCGAGATCCTTTGCGAGGCCGACGGGCACCGGGTTGACCGCCACGACCTTCGGGCGAACCCACAGCGTGTCCGGCTCGGTTTGACGAACCTCTCGCCGCATGAGGCCGAGCGGGTCGGACTTGGCGATCAGGGCTGGACCGACCTCGACCAATCCGCGCCTCTCGGTCGGCAAGGCATGTTCCACCTCGTGAGTCGCCCCCGCCGCGAGGCCGGAGATCTCGACACCAACCGCCTCTGCGACCGCGCCGGCGACAGAGATCCGATCCTCGACCAGCCGCCAGCCGACCGGCCGCTTCGATGGGTTGGAGATCCGCAGCTCCGCCGATGCCGGCTCGCCGACCTCGACCTTCTGGGGGGCGAGCGTGCGGGAGACGTCGAGCCTGAGCCGACCGATCACGAACGGAACGGCGACGATCAGGGCGAGCAGACACGCCGCCGTGAGGATCATCAGCTCGATCCAACCAAAGCGCCACCCGGCGAGGTAGGCGAGCGCGGCAAACGCCGCCAGCGTCGCTCCTCCCCTGGTCAGTGGCGTACGGTCCAGCATCGTCAGCCGGCTCGCACCGCCGCCGGAGTCTCGACGGCGTCGAGCACCTGCCGGACGAGATCGTTTGCGTCGACCCGCTTCAACTCGGCGTCGGGGGTGAGCAACATGCGGTGCCCCATCACTGGCTGAGCGACCCGCTTGACGTCGTCCGCATTGACGTATTCGCGTCCTTGCGAGGCGGCGAGTGACCGCGCCGCACGCATCATGGCGATCGCGCCTCGAGTCGAGACGCCGAGACGAAGCTCCGGCAAGGTTCTGGTCGCCGTCACGAGCCGAACGATGTAGGCGTGAATCTGATCGTCGATGTGCACGGCGGCGGCGATGTCGATCATCCTTCGAACGCCGTCGGTGTCGAGCACGGGCGACAGCGCTTCAGCCGTGGTTCCAACAGCGGAGGACTTCAGCACGTCGATCTCGCTCGCTTCGTCTGGGTAGCCGAGCGAGGTGCGCATGAGAAAGCGGTCGAGCTGCGCCTCCGGCAGGCGGTAGGTGCCGGCTTGTTCGACGGGGTTCTGGGTGGCGATGACGACGAACGGGCGAGGGACGTCATTGGTCGCATTGCCGATCGTGACGTGACGCTCCTCCATGACTTCGAGGAGCGCTGCCTGCGTCTTGGGCGACGCACGGTTGATCTCATCAGCCAGCACGACGTTCGAGAACACCGGACCCTTGTGCAGTTCGAACTTCCCGTCGTTCTGGTTGAACACGAGTCCGCCGGTGACGTCCGAGGGCAGCAGGTCGGGGGTGAACTGCACTCGGGACCATGTCCCGTCGATGGAGTGCGCGATCGACTTCGCGAGAACGGTCTTGCCCGTGCCGGGGACGTCTTCGAAGAGGAGGTGGCCCTCGGCAAAGACACCGACGAGCGCCATCGCGACCTCGTCACGCTTGCCCTTGATCACGTTCTCCACGTTGGCCAACAGCTCGTTGAACCAACCCTCGAAGGCTCGAACCTGGTCTGCGCTCGCGGCAATCTGTTCACTGGTCACGTTTTGGATATCGGCGCCTCAGATGGGGTGCTTGATCACACAGATTGAATGAGCGTTCGAGCAGCGCAAACCTCCATCACAGTTCTCGAAGAATCGGATCAATCAGGGCCGAAACTTCGCCGAGCAGCGTTTCGAACTCCACCGGAGCCTCGGCCAGATTCTGCTTTCGTCGCCACGCAAACCACCGCGCTTGGGCGATGCCCGGAAATCCGTCCAGTGCGGTCGCGAGCGGGACGATCGGCGTCGAACGATGCTCGGCGACCCTCCGAATTGCTTCGCTCAAGGTCTCGCTGTCGATCTCGGTACGAGCAAGCGATGCGATGTCGAGGAAGTCGCGCCACCTGGTGTTGGCTCGACCGCGTTGGAGCGCTGTCACGATCTTTTCGGCGAGAATGAGCTCAGGCGAGTATCCGTGCAGCACGACTGCCTCGCGATCGAGAAGGCCGGGCAAGACCACGGGTATCGGTGCTGGCCAGATCGGATCTCCGATGTTGATGTCAACGTGGAATCGGATGACCGCAGTCGACAGCTGCCCGAGCACCTTTGCTCGAAATCCCGGATAGTCCGCGTCTTCGCGGATTTTGTCGACGGATGTCTCGCTGAGGTCAAACGCGAGCCCATCATCGACCGGCACCACCAAGATCTCGTTCACGATGCTTCGAATCACCGATGCGTTCGCGGGCAGCTTCCCAGCAAGATCAACATCCCTCGTCGGACGCCGATTGCCGAAGGCCGCGAGCAGGACGCCTCCCTTCAGGACGCAGCTGTCCCGGTAGACCGAACCGCCAAGACGGTCGAGAAACCCCTCAAGACCGTAGAGCTGCAGCAGTTCGTGGGTCGGCCGATTGGTCGATCGGGCCAGCTTGCGAAGTTCCAGATACGCCGTGCCAGCGGTGGATGCGCGAGCGGGCCGCTCCCTCAAAGCAGCGTCTCGAGACTGGTTCGAACGATCCTTTCTGCTTTCGGGAACTTCGCTGCCATGGAGAGCAACTCGCTTGGTTGGGCGTCCCTTTGTCGAAGCCAACGCCGTAGAGCCTCGTGAGCTTGATCGACGCCAAAGAGGTGACGTAGACGATACGCGTCGAGGATCGACCTGACCGGCGTGTAGATGCCGATCGAAAGCGACTCTGTGAGCATGATTTCGGTTCTCCCCAATTCGAACGTCCGGCTGTCAAATCGATGCCAGGTCACTGGCGCAGCCGTTCGTGGGTGTCTGTGCTGACGGGGAAGAGCGATGTTGATCGACGATGGCAGGTCGTCGACGAGGTCATGCCTCGCAAGGGCCGACGTGAGACACACAGTACCGAGCGGGGAACGAAGCGCAATCTCGGCCAAGTCAGGATCGACCTCGCTGTGTGCCGTCAGGTAGACGCCCCTAGAGACTCGATCGATGACACCGCGACGTTGAAGGCGGACCAAGTCTCGGTCTGTAACCCCTCGGCGCAGAGCTTCAGCGTGGGTGAAGGCTTCTGGGAGGCCACCAATGGAGTGCGTCACCATGTGACAAACCGTAGCCAGGTCTAGTCGATATGGCTACGATTTGTCACCCTCGCGGGTGACCGCGCGACCTGCGCTGCTACCAGAAGATCGAGTTCGACTGCGTCAACGCCGTGGTCGTCCCCTGGACGGTGACCCAAACCGTTTGGCCTGGAATGCCGTAGAAGCACTGCTCGCCGCTGTGCGAACCGTTTCCGTCAGCCACTCTGAAATAGGTGGCGAATGCTGGGCCGCTGAAGGTCGAGTAGCAACGGATCGTGATGTTCTCACCGGCTCGGAAGTTCGTGGCATTCACGAAGATGCGTCGACAGCTGGGGTCCGTGCACTCGGGGCTGTTGTAGACCGATCCCCGACTGATCGACACGACGGGCGGCGGCGGAACGGGGGTGAACGTCACCGATGCCGGGTTCGAGCAGCCGGACGAGTTACAGGCTCGAACGGTGAACGTGTATTGCTGATCGTTGGTGAGGCCGGTCCAGGATCGAGCTCGGGTCGAGGCGTCGACGGTGGTGGCGTTGGACCCGCTGAGCTGGATCTCGTAGTTCAAGACGCCCTCTCCTCCGCCATTCGCCGGGGCCGACCAACTGGCGTCCCCTCGAGCGTTCCCGGCGACGACGTTCACTCCGAGCGGGACGCTCGGGCGACCCCATGTCGTGGCATTGACCGTGCCGCTCCACAGCGAACAGCCCACGTCATTGCAAGCTCGAACCCTGAAGCCGTACCCCGTGCTCTCGGCGAGACCCGACACCGTGTGTGGGCTTCCGCCGATCGGCACGGCGCCACCGCTGTTTGTCGAGATCTCATAGGAGGTGATCGGGCTTCCATTCGGCGAGGCAGCGCCATACGCCACATCGATCTGGCCGACGCCACTCGGGGTGGCTGATGAGATCGTGGGCGGCGTTGGCGGCCCGGCGGGAACGACGCTCGCGGAGGCTGGCGAGACGGCACTGTCGCCGACCTCGTTCGTCGCCATCACCGTGAATGTGTATGACGTGCCGTTGGTCAGACCGGTGAACGTGAGACTCGAGGCGCCAGCGCCAGCGGTTCTGGTGATCGAGCCGTTTGCCACGACCGCGTAGCTGGTGATCGCACAGCCCTGATCATCAGGCGCTGACCACGAGACGACGACTTCGGTGTCGCCGCGGACGACGGTCGGCGCAGCGGGCTGATCCGGCTCTGCGCACGGCGTCACGGGTGTGGACCAATCGCTCCAGTCACCCGGCTGCGGTGCTCGGTTCACCGCTCGAACCCGGAACTGCTGCTCGACACCGTTTGCCAAGTTGGCCCACCGGTAGTCGGTGGTCCCGCCACCGGCCACCGTCACCGAACCGCCTGACTGGATCTCGAGCTCGTAGGAGATGATGGCGTCGCCGTTGTTGTCCGGCGGGCTCCAGGTGACATCGAGGAAGCGATCGCCGCGCGAAGCCACCGGTGCAGGCGGACCGAGCGGCGGACCGAGCGGATGTTCAGACGCCGACCAGCCGGACCAGTCGGAGTCGCCTGCGGCGTTCACGGCCGCGACTCGGAACTGGTATTCCACGCCATTGTCCAGGCCGGCCCAGTCATAAGTCGTCCCAGCACCGAGGGTGATCACTTGGTTCGATCCGCCACCGATCTCGAGCTGGTAGCCCGTGATCGCGCTCCCCTGGTTCGACGGCGCGGTCCACGCAACCGACAGCTGTCCGTCGCCGAACGCGATCGTCGGCGTCGCCGGTGTGTCGGGAATCGTGTCCGGCCGAACCGGAGCGGACCAGCCACTCCATTCGCTCCAGCCGGCCACGTTGTGCGCCTGCACTCGGAACCGATACTCGTGTCCGTTCGTCAACCCGGTCCACGTGTGGGAGTTCTGTGCACCGATCGCGATCGACTGCGCCCCACCGCCGGTGAGGTCCTCGTACTCGAGGAGGTAGTCGTCGATCGGTGCACCGTTGTCGACTGGCGTCGACCACGTGATCGTTGCGACCGCATTGTCCGCATTGGCCGCCGGCGGTGCCGGGCTCTCCGGGCGGCCGGTGACATCGACGGTCACTTGGCCGACCGTTTCTCGGGTGTCCGAGTTGGTTGCGTCTCGGATCGTGTAGGTGAACGCGGTCGTTCCGAAGTAGTCGTTGTTCGGCGTGAAGAGGACCGACCCCGGCGTGGACCCTGCCGTCGTCGTCCCGTCAACGGTCGAGCCGACCTGGAACAGCGTCAACCCCTGCCCAAGCGGGTCGACGTCGTTCCCCAGAACGTCGATCTCCACAGCCTGGCCTTGGTTCGTCGAGGCCGTGTCTGCCACGGTCTGTGGCGGCGGGTCAGAAACAGGCGTGACGGTCACTGCGAGCGTCCCCGACGCAGATTCGCCGGCGGCATCGGTGACGGTGAAATCGATGGAAGCGGTGGTTCCGGCTGCATCGACGGGAGCAGCGAGCGTGATCTGACTACCGGCGACAGCGAGGTCGAGCGGTGCGGGTGCCGATCCGACGCTGAAGATGACGACGTCGCCCGCGTCGGGGTCAGAGACCAGACCGGACAGGTCGAACGGAACACGCACGCCGCGCTCGAGCGAACCTGCCTCGACGTCGAGCGACCCCGCTTCGGCCGCCGGCGGGCGGTTGTCGGGAGGGAGCACCTCGATGGCCACAGAACCGGACACGAGATGGCCCTGCTGATCGTCGACCGGGTAGGCGAAACCGGCATCGCCGGAGAAATCGGGGCTGGGTTCGAACACGACCGTGAGCACGCCCTCGCCGGAGGCCGTGATGGTGGCGACGCCGCCCCGAGCGTTGTCGCAACACACGAAGAAGAGCGGATCGTCGTCCACGTCCGATGCTTGCGGCGCCAAGTCCAGCTCGATCGAGGTCTCGAACGGGGTCGAGACGACCGTGGGAGTCACCGTCGGAGCCTCGTTGTCGACGACGAACACGGTCAGCGTCGCGGTCGAGCTGAGACCGTCCCCATCGGTGATCGTGTAGCTGTGCTGCGAGCTCTCCGTCTGGGCCACGACGACGAGCTGACCTCCGACAACCTGAACAGCGGGATCGGCGGACGACACGACCAGATCGGCAACGTCGCCGTCGGGATCGAGATCGTTGGCGAGCACATCGACGGTGACCTCGGTTCGCGCTCGCACCGGCCCGGCTTGGTCGTTTACCGCAACGGGAGCGATCGGGTCCGGAGCAGATTCGATGCTGATCGTCACGGTCGTCTCCGACTCGTTACCAGCCCCGTCGGAGATGCTGTAGATGAACGAGGTCTCGATCGGCTCGTCGTCGAGCGCGTCCGGCGGTGTGAAGACGATTGCGCCGTCGCTTCGCTGGGCCAGCTGGCCACTCGATGTCGACGTGATCGACAGAACGCTCAGCGGGTCGTTGTCCGGGTCGAAGTCGTTGGCGAGCACGTCGAGCACGAGCGGCTCCCCTCCAGCGATCGCAACGAACCGATCGGGGTTCGCCGATGGCGGCCGATTCTCGACGGCCTCGGCCGTCACCCCGATCCGAACGATCCCGACGGTGCGCGCACCCTCGGTGTCGATCAGGACGTAGTCGAATCGGTCGGTCCCGGTGAAGCTCGATGACGGCTCATACCGGATCGTTCCGTCGACCCCGATCGTCACGACGCCGTCGCCCGGCTGGCTTGCGATGCTCTCGACTTGGATCGCGTCACCGTCAGGGTCGGTGTCGTTTGCCAGCACATCGATCTCGACGGCCACGTCCTCGATGGTTCTCGCCGTGTCAGGCCGGGCCACCGGGGGACGATTCGGTTCCTCGGGGCCGATCACTCGAACGTCGACCACCGCGGCTGAGCTGGCACCGTCCTGATCCGCCACCTCGTAGCCGAACGAGAACCCGGACTCGACGTCGGGGCCGAGGGTCACGGTGATCGTCTGACCATCTGGGCCGATGTCGAAGGTCGCGTCGACGCCCTGAATCTCGGGTGCCCGCGTAATGACGAGCGATCCACCTTCGGGGTCGTAGTCGTTCACGAGTACCGGGATCGTGCTCGTTCGACCGGTTCGGATCTCGGCGCTGTCGCCTTGGACCACGGGCGGCT
Source organism: uncultured Acidimicrobiales bacterium (assembly GCA_938008925.1). Classification (GTDB taxonomy): domain Bacteria; phylum Actinomycetota; class Acidimicrobiia; order Acidimicrobiales; family SZUA-35; genus CALEWY01. Next base: position 4,125 of record CALLIQ010000249.1, on the reverse strand, counting down.
GGTTCACGGGTTCGACGTCAACGACTGCGACGACCACCACCGTTCCGACCGGTTCGTTTACTCCATCGGAGATCGCGTAGCGGAACGTCGCTCGCTCTGGGGCGCTGGGCTCGACGGTGACGCGAAAACCGATGCCGGGGATCTCCTCGACGATGAGACCCTGCGTGCCCGACCACTCGACGATGCCGACCACGTCGCCGTTCGGGTCGCCGTCGTTGTCGAGTGCGTAAACCAAACGAGTGCCGCCCACCGGAATCGTCACGTCGTCGCGCACGGCCACCGGTGCCTCGTTGGTGTCCCATGCCGTCACGTCGACCCGGACCCGCGCTCGATCGTTGTTCTGTCCGTCCGAGATCAGGTATTCGAACAGATACGTGCCGGGTTCTTCTGGGATGAAGAAGAACTCCCCGTCGGCCGTGATCGAAGCACCCGCCGACTGGTTGTCCTCGGCCGCAGGACCGCTCGGATCGCTGATGAGCACCGGTTGCCTGGCAACGATCAGCGGATCGTCGTCCGGGTCGCTGTCGTTGTCGAGGACGTTGAGCTCCGCTGGATTGCCCACGCTGGTGACAGCGGAGTCGTTCCTGGCATCCGGACTCGAGTTCGCCTCTTCGAGACGCACGTTCACGATGATCAAGCCATCGGCGACGGCACCAAAGTCGTCGGCGACGGTGTAGTCGAGCTCGATTCGGGCGTCGGTCCCGGTGGTGTCGGGAGTGAAGGTGACCTGTCCGCTCGGATCGAACACGACGGTGCCCCCATCGATCTCGACGTCCAGGAGGACGAGCGAGTCGCCATCGGGGTCGGAGTCGTTGACGAGCACGTCGAGAGAGACCGGCGAACCGGCACGAGCCGACGCGACGTCGGTCGTCGGTTCCGGCGGACGATTCGATTCGATCGATCCAGACGTCACATCGACGTCGACCGTCGCGCTGCCAGACCCACCTCGGCCATCGCTTGCGGAGTAGGTGAACGAGATCGGGCCGATGTAGCCGGCGGGTGGGGACAACTGCACGCTGTCGCGAGAAGGAGTGATCGAGACCAGAACCCCTGGCGGTCCGTCGATGCTGACGTCGGTGATCAGCAAGACGTCGCCATCAACGTCCTCGTCGTTGACGAGCACGGGGATGATCACAGGCCGGTCGATCCTGGTCTCGGCCTCGTCGTCTCGGATCACCGGCGGTTCGTTCTCGTCGTCTTCGTCGAGCTCGTCGGCCTCGACCAGCTCGGCGTCCTCGGCATCGGGGTTGACGCGGACCTCTTCGATTCCGCCACCGTCCTCGGTGGTGGCATCGGACTCATCGAGGTTGTCGTTGGCCAGCGCTGCGCCCCAATCGTCGATACGACTGAGCTCGCTCTCCGGACTCGTGATCCACGCTCCACCGGTCTCGACGTCGTTGATCCACACCCAGCCGTTCACCAGACGCAGTCGCAGTTCGGCACCAGCACCGACGAGCTCGGCAGCTTCCACGAGCTCGCCCTCACAGAACTTCTCGAACAGTGGCTGCGGCGACGTCGTGACGACGAACGAGCAGCCACCATGAACGATGAAGGGCAGGGGACCGGATCCGCCGAGCCGAGCGATCGGCGTCGCCGCACCGTCGCTCAGATCAATCTCGACCAGACCTCCCTCACCATCGACCAACTGGAGTGCCGAGGTGTCGACGCTCGCCTGTTGCAGGGTCGACGCGCCAAGGCCATCGAGCTCGCCGAGGTTCCGAGGTGCTTCCCCCGGGCTCACGGCCAGGAGTCCTTCGGAGGTTGTGTAGACGATGGTGTCGCCGATCGCCGTCGAAAGAAGCAGCTCTGCATCCAGATCGACATCGGAGCGGCCTGCGGGATCCGCCACCTGCCCGTCGATCCACTGCAACGAACCCGCGTCGAGATCGAAGGCAGCGACCGAACCATCCGCTGTCAGCGTCACGATGCCGGCGGAGTCCGTCACGAGTGTCGGCGACTCGCTCGTCACGTCTGCAATCGCCAGAAGCGTGTCGAGCGGCAGGGACCAGATTCGCATCGGGTCGGACTCGAATATGACCGCCCCGGACTCCGTCGCTCGAACCTGAGCTCCGACGGGCACGATGAACTCGCCCTGGCTTCGATTGGTACGGCCATCGACGAGGATGACGCGGCTCGTCGACCGATCGTGGGTGAGAATCACGTCGCCGGCCTGATCCACGTCGAAGTCGGCGCCCCCGTCAGCCACGCGCACGCCGGAAGTGACCTCCAGCACGGCCCGATTCATGTGTCCGATGGCTCCGGCATCACGGTTCAGCAACCAGGCGCCGCCGTCGTTCGTCGTCGCCTGCGTTCCCGGTCGCCCATCCGATCGCGTGGCGGCCCAGGCAACAGAGGCGATCGACAAGACAGCGAGCGCGAGAACGACAGCGCTCCGCCACAAGCGGCCGTTTGTCGAAGCTGGTGCCACATCGTCGTATCGACCCAAAAACTGACGGGTTGACCACGAACGCCTCGAATCGGCGGATTTGCCCAACCTCGAAGAGGCCCAATCTCAAGCGGCCCTCGGCCGTGGCCGATGCAACGAGCGGTGCGTTCTCCGTTCAGCTCCCGGACCCGACCATCATCGGACGGCAAGAATCGACGAGTCGCGCCCGAAGGTACGAGCATCGACGGCCAGCACATCGCGATCGACGGCTTTGAACCGATCGAGCTGATCGGGTCCGGCGGGTTCAGCCGTGTCTATCGAGCCCGCCAGGATGGCTTCGATCGAGACGTCGCGATCAAGGTCCTCAGCGTCGGGTTGGAGTCAGCGGCGAAGCGCAAGGCCTTCGAGCGTGAGTGTCGAGCGATGGGAGTGCTCAGCCAGCACCCGAACATCGTGACGGTCTTCAACGCTGCGTTCACGAGCGAGGCGTCCGAGTCGGATCGTCGCCCGTGCATCGTGATGCAGTACTACTCCGGCGGCACTCTGGGCGAACGGGTCAAGCAGGACGGTCCGCTGTCGCTCCGAGGGGGACTCTCTCTCGGCGTCCAGATGGCTGGTGCGCTCGAAACCGCGCACCGCAACGGCGTGATTCATCGAGACATCAAGCCGACCAATCTGTTCGTGAACGACTACGGGCAGCCTGCCCTCGGCGATTTCGGCATCTCGAGCTTCGACGACGATCGAACGATCACTGGTGGCGGCGGCGGCCTCACCGTCCACTACGCCCCACCCGAGTTGATCGAGGGCGACTCGGCCACCGCGACGTCCGACGTCTACTCCCTCGCCGCGACGTTGTTCACCCTTCTCGCCGGCCGCCGGCCCTTCCCTCGCCCCGAGGGTCAATCCGTCGGCGAGCTCGCTCGGCGAATCCTCCTCGAACCTCCCCCTCGGCTCGATGCGGAGGGGGTCCCGCCTGCTCTCGTCGACCTGTTGCGCCGAGCGATGGCCAAGCGACCACATCAGCGTCCGGCGTCGGCTGCGGCGTTCGGACGCGAACTCCAGGCGGTGCAAGCGTCGCTGGGTTTCCCGATCACCGAGATGTCCCTCACCGGCGGAACGGGACTGGCCGACGACGGCCCGGCCACGACAGAGACGGCCGATCCGGTGGCCGCAACGAGTTCCGGACCTGAGTCGATCATCGGTGAAGCCGCCTCTACTTTGCCTCTGGAATCAGCCGGCGAGTCGACCATCACGGTCGCCCGAGCCCCGGTCTCGAGTCCCACTCCCGCTCAGTCCGTTCTCGCTCGCGCGGACTCCGGCCGGCCCGAGCCCGCTCCCGTCACTCCCTCGAGCGCCCTGCTTTCGCGCAAGACTCGGGGCGTCTTGATCGCGACCGGCTGCGTCATCGCACTGGGAGCAGCGGCGCTGGCCCTCGCTCCGGCGAGAACGGTCGACGACCAAGCGAACACGAGCGACCGGCTGACCGCGACGGCCAGCCTCGTCGACGACGACTTCTTCGCTGCTCCGCCGGCGCCGAGTGGCGTCTCGATCTCCGAGACGAGCGATCCGCTCGTTCTCGAGATCGAGTGGTCAGCAAGCGCGACTGCGACGGGCTTTCAGATCCAGCGAATCGACGCCGGGGCCGGCACCGTCGTCGAGACCGAACAGTCACCCGGTCGAGTCGAGCTGACCACAGCCGACGAAGCAGTGTGCCTCGTCGTGCGATCCGTCGGCGAAGG
>CALLIQ010000248.1 GCA_938008925.1 uncultured Acidimicrobiales bacterium | reverse complement strand
ATTGGCCGCATCACCAAAGAGTCGACTCCCCCTTTCACCCGAGGCACCGAGCGCACCGTGTTCGTGCGGGTCGGTTTCGGCGCTGTCGAGGTCGAGGAGTCCATCGAGCTCGGCCGGGTCGCGCTCATCGAGCACGTCGACGACTCCGGGACCACCGAGGGCGGCCTCGTTCTCGAGATCGGCCTCGACTTCCATGTCGAGATCGGCGAGCTCGAGGTCGCGACGAGCCATCGATTCGATGAGATCCGCCTCGACGAAGTCCGACTCGACCGAGTCGAAGTCGAAGAGCTCCAGCTCGTCCTGGTCGGAGTCGACCGCGTCCGATTCGACCGATTCGGGGCCCGCGTCCGATTCAGCGCTCGCCTCCGATTCGACGGCCATGTCCGATTCGACGCCCGAGTCCGGTTCGACGCCCGAGTCCGGTTCGACGGCAGTGTCCGACACGGCCGCGGTCGGCAGCACGATGCGGGGTACGTCGCTGATACTCGGCTTCTCGGCGACGATCGATTCACCGGGCTCGTCTCCGGCTCGAGCACTCGGCTCTTCGATCGGAGCCGCGTCGGCGGTGATCCGAGCGACCGGGATCGGCGGCGTGTCGCTCGCGATCTCGACGGTCACGGAGGATCCGTCCGGACGGCTGAGCATCGGGCCCTGGGGCGGAGGCGGCGAGGCCGGTTCGATGTCGAGCTCGCCGATCCGCAGACCGACGGCCGGGGGCGTCCGCAGTCCCGCTGCCTCGAGCTGTGCCGCTTCCGGGGTCACGACGAGTTCGGGCGGCACCGATTCGATGAACCGCTCCCATCCGCCGTCGAAGGGCGTTTCGAAGACGACGTTCACCGCGTCGCCGATGAACATGAGCTGCTGTGTTCCGGGCCGAGTCGGTGACGGGCCGATCACCTCGAAGCGGAACTCCCGCCGAGGGAACACGACTTCTGCATTGTCGGCCTGGACCACGAGAAACGGGTCGGACACACGCAGCGTCGCAGGCTTGTCGAGGTACCAACCGCTGAGAGTTGGATCCGCGCTCGGCCGACCGGGGTCGGCGCCGCTCGAAGAAATGGGGGATGGAACTGTCATTGGAACTCCAGACTCGAAGCCCCGCCGTACGCCAAAGGACGCAACTGTTCCGCCGACTTCGAACCTACGCAGCACCTCGATCGTCAACCATGGGTGAAACAGGCCAGCCGGTCGCAGGGCGAGATGAGGAGCCCTCATCGGGTGCGGCGACTCGACCACGTAACGCGGTCAGCCGTTTGAGTCGGCGGCGGGTCGACAGCGGAATCCTCCTCCGAACCAGATGGCTCCGGCGCCCGTCTGACATGGTGGAGCGAGTGAGGAGACCGACGATGCAACGCCCACGCAGACGACAACGCCGCACGACGCTGCGGCCACGCAAGGTGGCGATCGCTGCGGCGCTCGCTCTCATGGCCGGCTGCACTACGGGCAACTCGACCCAAGCGGTCGAGCCGCTGGAGAACACGACGACAACGCTGCGGAGCGACGCCCCGATCACGACCGTCGACCAGGCAGCATCGACGACGACAGCCGACGAGGCGACGACCACATCCGCACCGGCGACGACGACGTCGGAAGCGACGCCGGCGACGCCGTCCACCACGCTCCCCGGCGTCGATGCCGGTGGCGTCACGTTCACTCAGCTCGATCTCGGAGCCGAGCCGCGCCAACTCCTTCGCTACGACGTAGAGGCGGGCACCCAGACCTACGCCGCCATCGAATCGCAGACGCTCATCCAAGACATCGAAGGGCTCCCGAACCCGAACGAGGTGGCGAGTTCGTTGCGCACCGAGCTGTCCACGGAGGTGACCCCTCGCGACGGCGGATCATTCGACCTCGTCACCTCGACACTCGACGTGGTCGCCGGCGATGACACCGCCGCATCGATCGGGGCCGCCGACGTGCTGCGCGAACCGCTTCGTTCCATCGTGACGACGACGACGGTGAGCGATCGCGGCGTGAAGCTCGCCGCCAGCTCGACCGGGCTCGAGGCGTTGGCGGCGCTCGGACCCCAGTTCGAAACCCTGGTGAACGACCCGCCCGATGCGGCTCAAGGATCGATCCCATTACCCGTGGAAGCGGTCGGCGTCGGCGCCCGGTGGACCGTCGCATCCGACCAGTCTGTGAGCGGCTTCCGGGTCGTCGAGAGTCTGACCTTCGAGATCGTGTCGATCGAGCCGCTCGACGGGGCGGGCAACACTGGATTCGTCGTCCAACTCACGATCACCGGGACGCAGATCTCGAACTCGCAAGACGTGGAGAACCCCGGCGTACCGAACAGCACCATCAGCGTCGACGTGTGGGACATCGACATCACCGGCGAGGCAACCGTCTCCACCAATCGCTTCGTCAACCCGATCAGTCAGGTCGTGAGCGGACAACAGATCCTCACCGTGACCCAGGGTGCGCTCGAGAGCTCGGTCGATCAGACGCTGACGTCGACCATCGAGGTCAGGCCGAACTGATCCAGCTCAGCCATCGGGGCCTGATCCATCGCCACTTCACTCATCGAACGGGAGCGACCCGGGTGTCTCGCTGGTGCCGGACCCAACTGGCCCGGCGCCGATGAAGTCGAGCTGGCGCCACGCTTCATAGACCACGATCGATACGGCGTTCGCCAGGTTGAGGCTGCGGTTTTCCGGCCTCATCGGGATTCGCAGCAACCGGTCCGCACCGATCGCCTCGATCTCGGTCTCGGCGAGTCCCGCGCGCTCGGCGCCGAACACGAAGGTGTCACCATCCCCGTACTCGACCTCGTCGAAGCGGCGAGTCGCGCGCGACGAGAAGCCAAACCAGCGCGCCGGCGTCGCCGCACGAGCCGAAGCGAGGTCGGCATGGACATGGACCGAGGTCAGCTCGTGATAGTCCAGCCCGGCCCGACGGAGAAGGCGGTCATCCAGCTCGAAACCGAGTGGCTCGACGAGGTGCAGCACAGCGCCGACGTTCGCACACAACCGGATCACGTTCCCCGTGTTCGGGGCGATCTCCGGTCGGACCAGGACGACGTGCATGGCGAGCAACCTACGACAGGGGCACTGAGACGCTGGCTATGCCGCTTGCCGAATGGGTACATTCGGATGGATGCAACCCGGCGGCAACTTTCGCTCGCTCGATGATCGCCGCGCGGCGGTGGTCGAGGCGGGCGCCAATCTGATCTTCTCCTCCAAGCTCGACTGGGAGAACGGCATCACCTACGACGCGCTCGAGGGAGCCTCCGGCGTGAATCGAGCCCAGATCACTCGCGACTTCGGCAGCAAGGCGAAGCTCATGCGCGCCGTGATCGGACGATGCCTCGACACCGATCAGTCCGACATCGACGACTTCTTCGAACAACTCACCGCAGCGGTGACCGACCGTTCGTTGTCGCTACCGGATGCACTGATGCGTGTCGGCGACGTCGAAGACGGCTTCCTTCGGAACAATCGTCGGGTGCATGCCCAGATGCTGCTGTGGAGCGCGGCGGGCGATGACGCCGAACTCGCCGCCCAGATTCGCAGCTTCTATCGTTTCTACGACGCGCAGAAGGCTGCAATCGTGTGCCGCGAGATCGAGGAACGATTCTCGGTGGCCAACCTCGTGTCCGCTGATCCTCGTCGATGCGAGCGGTTCATGGCGATGTTCACGGCGATGGCCGAGGGTCTCGCGATCCGGTCAGCGATCGATCCCGACTCGATACCACCGGGAACGACGGGGCTCATCTACACCCACATCGTCGAATCCTATGTGACGCGCTACGTCGGACGCGAGGAGCCGCTGCCGCCCGGCGAGCAGATGCGCGACATGGGTCTGTGACTCGAGATGACGCCGTCCGCTGGGATGAGCGCTACCAGGACCAGCCCGAGTCCCCGCCTGCATGGCCGGACCGGTTCGAGGCCATCGCCGAGGATCTGCCGGTCGACGGTCACGCCATGGACATCGCCTGCGGGACGGGGTCGACGGCACTGTTCCTCGCGGGCCGGGGGCTGAACGTCATCGGGATCGACGTATCGAGGGTCGCCATCACCGCCGCCTCGCGCCGTGCGACCGAGTTGGGGCTCGACGACCTCGCTCGGTTCGAGGTCGTCGATCTCGACGGTGGTCTTCCCGATGGACCGCCGCTCGCACTCGCCACATGCCATCTCTTCCGCGACGCGCGCCTCGACGACGCCATCGTCGAACGGTTGGCACCCGGCGGCCTTCTCGCCATCGCCGCGTTGTCTGAGGTCGGGGCCGAACCTGGCCCGTTCCGAGTCGCGCCGGGCGAGCTCGTCGACGCCTTCGAGCCGTCGCTCTCCGTCGTGTACGCAGAGGAGTCGAACGGCGTCGCGACCTTGATCGGTCGACGAGCCTCGTGAACGACGCTGGTTAGCTTCCGAGGCTGACGCGACCGCTCAGGGCGAAGTGGTCGCTGAGATGGAAGCGAGTGGCCTCGTGTTCCCACGGATCGTCGTGCACGTCAACGTCAGTCACCTCCACACCATCGGTCGCGAACCAGCGGGTGAAATGCGCCCGGAACTCGCGGCCGCCCTGCCGGAACGGATTCTTGATCGTGTCCCAGGTCGGACGGGACGGGCGTTCGCCGATCAGACCGTGAGCACGGATCGCCGGCTCTTCATCGGCT
>CALLIQ010000247.1 GCA_938008925.1 uncultured Acidimicrobiales bacterium | reverse complement strand
CGAAGGAGCTCGGGATCCTCGCCCAGTGCCATCTGGACGAGCAGGGTCGTGCACTGCAGATCGATGAGCGCGGCGGCGACTTCGGTCGAGACGTCGGGAGCGACCTGGCCGAGCTGTTTCGATCGGTCGATCCACTCGCCGTACACGGCTCGTGCGGCGGCGTTGAGCGCGTCCACGCGTGCGGCCGCTGTCGGTCCGAGACGATCGGGCGAATGCTGCATCTTGACGAGCAGGCAGCCGGCTGGCCCGCTTCGCTCGGTATCGGTCATGAGTGCGATCAAGCCGGCGAGGCCCTCGACGAAGGTGAGGTCGGGGGTGAGTTGGGCGAGATTGGACGCGAGCACGGTCTCGGCGTACCGCTCGAGTGCGGCGTCCATGAGGCCGTCCTCACCATCGAATTCGCGGTACACCCCGGGTTTTGAGACCCCGGCACGACGGCAGATTTCGTTGAGTGAGATCGCCTCAACGCCCTCGCTCCAATAGGCCGCGACGGCGACGTCGATGACGTGATCCCGATCGAAGGTCTTCGGGCGCCCCACCGGGGCCTTCGATGTCTGTCTCGCCACGGACTCATTCGCCACGCATTCAGAATAGCGACCGACCGGTACAGAAGCCGTCGACGGGGTTGCTGACGCCCTCGACGTGTCCATAGGGTGATTGAGTACCGCACGGTACCAAAAAGAAGGACGAACGCCGTGAAGAAGCTCAGCCTGTACGACCGCATCAATGCAGCGTCACTCACGATGGTGTCGCCGGAGTGGCGGCAGGTTCGATCCGCACAGCGAGGTGCGACGTCGTTCGACATTCCATCCGTCGCGATCCCGACCGAGACCCGCACGGTGAACGGCCGCACGGTTCGTATCGCTGAGGCCGGCCCGACCGGGGCGCCGCTGGTGGTCCTCCTCAGCCCGTTTCCCGAGAGCATTCTCAGCTTCGCAGCGTCGTGGGAAGCGCTGACCGCGTCTTTTCGGGTGATCGCCATCGACCTTCCGGGGTTCGGCGCCTCGGAGGGTGATCGAACCGACATGTCGCCGAACGCGCTGGCCGACGGCTTGGCCGCGATCTTCGAAGAGCTCGACCTTCGTGCGATTCACCTCGTCGGTCCCGATGTCGGCATGGGCGCAGCGCTGGCCTATGCGGTCAACCACGACACCGGCCGCCTCGCCAGCCTCGTGGTCGGGAACGGGCCCGGTGCACCCGGGCCGTTCAAGTTGGGGCGGCTCATCTCCGCAATGGCCCGATTCGGCGCGCTGCGGTGGACGACCGGCCTGCTCGGCGCCGGCCCCCTCGTCGCGTTCACGACGCGGATGGGCGCGATCCGCCACCGACCGAGCGCAGAGCAGATCGACGACTACAAGACCGCATACGCCGGGCGCGCCGGCGAGGTGGTGCACTGGTTCGCAGACTTTCGGAGCAAGGCAAGCGAGCTCGCCAATCGAGTTCCGACGATCGAGGTGCCGACCAAGATCTTCTGGGGCGACCTCGATGTGTTGTTCCACGTCAGCAACGCCGAGTACCTGCACGCGGCCCTCCCGAACAGCGAGCTGCAGATCTTGCCCGAGGCGGGGCACCTGGCATGGAACGACCAGCCCGAGATGTTCCAGGCGATGATCGTTGACTGGGTCGAGGGCGGCTACCGGACGATCGGTGGCTCAGACAGCTAGTCCGGGGGAGCCGAATTGGTTCGAATCATGAACTTTCGGCCAAGGTGACGGGATGAGCGAACCCGTCGACTTCGAAACACTCGTCGCCAACCGGCGAAGCACCCGCGGCTACAAGAAGGACCCGGTGTCCCTCGAGCTGATGAACGAGATCATCGCGGTGGCCCAGCGGGCACCGTCGTCGATGAACACCCAGCCGTGGAACTTTCACGTGATCACCGGCGATCCGCTCGAACGGATCCGTGAAGGCAACACCGAACGGATGCTCGCCGGAGCGAGCGTCGACCGCGAGATCAAGATGTCCGACCACGGCTACCAGGGCATCCACCGCGATCGTCAGGTCGAGATCGCCGTGCAGCTCTTCGAGGCCATGGGGATCGAGCGCCACGACAAAGAGCGACGCCAAGACTGGGTCATGCGAGGGTTCCGCCAGTTCGACGCCCCGGTGTCGGTCGTGGTCACCCTCGATGCCGAACTCGCCGACGACACCGTCGCCCACTTCGACTGTGGGGCTGCGACCTACGGCTTGGTTCTCTCGGCAACCAACAAGGGCCTCGGTTGTGTCATCAACGGCCAGGGGATCATGCAGTCGAGCGTGGTGCGCGAGTTCGCCAACATCCCTGAGGACGAGGTGATCATGACGTGTGTGGCGATGGGGTGGCCCGATGACGAGTTCGTCGCCAACCACGTGGTGTCGCGTCGTGCGCCCAATGAGGACGTCGCCAGCTTCGTCGGCTTCGACGACTGACGTCAGCCCGTTCGAACGCGCCTCACCCTCACTCGGTGATGTTCAGCACCATCTTCACCTCGGGCACCTCGCCGCTGATGGCGAACTCCGAGTCGGCGACCGCCGACTTGTAGATGCCCTTCGCCATCAACGACGTCTCGTCGCCTCGGCGAGCCGTGTAGATCGACGCCCGGGCTTCGTGCACGGCGCTCGACTCGGGCTCGGCTGCCAGCGCGTACTCGATGAGCTGACAGGCGAGGCGGTGATCGCCGTCGGCTGACACCGCAACGGCCCGATCGATCAACGGTTGCACGCCGCCGGCCAGGCTGGCGATCTCGGCGCCAAGCGCGGCGTCACTCGGTGGCTTCAGCCGGGCCGGATTGCCGTCGTACCAGCCGCCGAAGAGTCGCCAGAGATTGCGGATGACGAACTCGGGCTCGTCGTAGAGCGGGCGCAGGTAGGGAAGCTCAAGGGTGTCGGCCGGCACGGAGATGGAGTGGATGATCTCGTCGAGCACGGCACCCGAGTTCATCGCGTCGAGGACGGCTGCGATCAGGTTCTCGAGGGTCTCGGCGACCGTGATGAGGCAGGTGCGGATGCGGTCGGCGCCAGCGATCGGCAGCCCATGAGCGGGGACGAACAGCTCGGCGTCCATAGCGGCCATCGCTCGAAGCGACTCGGCCCACTCGACGGGGTACCGCTGCACCTTCTGGGGGTTTCCGCAGTTCGGGAAGTTCCAGATGAACTGGTCGCCCGCGCTGATGAGCTTGTGCTGAGGGATCCACGTCCAGGTGTGGTCGTCGGTCTCGCCCTTGCAGTAGTTGAACTCGAAGTCGATGTCGCCGATCCGGTCGGTCATTGCCGTGTCGTAGGTGGTGTCGGGGCGAAGCGTTCCCGCCGGGAGGAACGGCCGCTCGCTCTGCTGGCCGGCGACGGTCGACGCGCCGCCGAACTGGCGCATGTTGATGACCTGGTTGTAGCCCCGGGTCTGTTCGTAGCGGTCGAAGCGAGGGATCACCTGCTCGTGGCCGATCACGCGGGGGAGTGGGTTCCCGCGGTCGTTGGCATAGGCGGCGAAGGCTCGGGATCCGCCGACGTGGTCGACGTGGCCGTGGGTGTAGACGATCGAGTGGACGGGGTCGGTCGACCACGCCCGGAGCGACTCGACCACCATGGCGCCCGTCGCCGGACCGCTCGAGTCGAAGGTGACGAGGCCGTCGCCGGTGTCGATCACGACGACGTGGCTGAACGACTCGATGAGGGCGACCCCGTCGGCCAGTTCGTTGAGCTCCTGGCTGATTCGATTTGGCGGGGTGTCGACGACGCCGGAATCGATGAGGCGGTTCGACAGTTCAATGGGATGCTCGCTCATCGGCACAGATTGCCAGAGGTCGGCGGGGGCCACCGCTTCGACGAGATGGACGCCCGATCGTGCCCCGTGCGGACAGGTGCCCGCGCAAGTACTGCCAGTTGGACTGGCGATTCAGCATGAGGCATGATGCGAACTCCCGCAGCACCGAAGCCCGAGCTGCGTCACCACCCGAGGATCAACATGATGGAATGCGTCCGTACCCCCGACGAACGGTTCGAGAACCTGCCCGGTTACCCCTTCGCCCCGCACTACGCCGAGGTGGCCGATGGCGACGGTGGCACGCTCCGGGTCCACTACCTCGACGAAGGGCCCGCCGACGCGCCGCCCGTGCTGTTGCTGCACGGTGAACCGGCGTGGAGCTTTCTCTACCGCCACATGATTCCGCCGCTGGTCGAAGCCGGCCACCGAGTGATCGTCCCGGACCAGGTCGGGTTCGGGCGCAGCGACAAGCCGACGAAGGCGGACGACTACAGCTACGCCCGCCACATCGACTGGATGTCCGCTCTCGTGTTCGATCGTCTCGATCTGCGCGACATCACGTTCTTCGGGCAGGACTGGGGCGGCCTCATCGGGCTCCGACTCGTGACCGCTCAGCCCGATCGTTTCGCGCGGGTGGCGGTCGGGAACACGGGCCTCCCGACGGGTGACGGCCCGATGAGTGAGGCCTTCATGCAATGGCAGAAGTTCTCTCAGGAGGCACCGGAGTTCCCGATCGGCACGATCATCCAGGGCGCCACGATCACCGACTTGTCGGACGACGTCGTCGCCGGTTACGACGCTCCGTTCCCGGACGACACGTACAAGGCCGGCGCCCGCATCTGGCCATCGTATGTCCCGACCACGCCCGACGATCCCGAGGCTGGCCCGAACCGGGAGGCGTGGAAGGTGCTGCTCGCGTTCGACAAGCCGTTCCTGTGCTGCTTCAGCGACGGTGACCCGGTCACGGCCGGGGGAGAGGCCGCGTTCATCGGGCGAGTGGCGGGCGCCGAGGGGCAGCCGCACACCACGATCGAGGGTGGTGGCCACTTCCTTCAGGAGGACAAAGGTCCTGAGCTCGCCGCCCTTCTCAACACCTTCATCGCCGCCGGCTGACCGAGGGGCCAGCCGGGCTTTCCTCTCACCGGTGCCGAGGAGCATGCGGGGTGACCGGTCTGGCTGTCAGACTGGCCCGATGCTGCTCCTCACCGCCGCCGAGACCGCTTCGCTGATCGACCGAGACGCGCTGCGCGTCGCGGTCGGCGACGCGATGGTCGAGGTGTCGGCAGGGCGGGTCTCGATGCCGCCGCGGATCGCAGCGATCAACGACGATCCGTTCGGGTTCATGGCCGTCATGCCCGCCCACATTCCAGCGCTCGGTGCGATGGCGACGAAGCTGGTCACCGTGTTCGCTGGCAACGAAGCGCTCGGCTTGTCGAGCCATCAGGGAGCGGTGCTCGTCGTCGATCCCGACAACGGCTCGATCCTGGCCATGCTCGACGGCGACGTCATCACCGCCGAGCGCACCGCCGCCGGGTCAGCCTTGTCGGCTGATCTCCTGGCTCGACCGGACGTCAGCGTTGCGACGATCGTCGGTTCGGGCGTGCAGGCGAGGAGTCATGCGCTCCATCTCGATCGTGTGCGGTCGCTCGATGAGATTCGCATCACGGGTCGGACCCTGTCGAAGGCGGAGGCGCTGGTGTCGTCGCTCGCCGGCGAGCTCGACACGCCGGTCGTCGCTGTTGCCGCCATCGAGGAGGCTTGCGCTGGTGCCGGGATCGTGGCGCTCACGACCCACGCATCGGAACCCGTGATCGATCGGGCGTGGCTGGAACCGGGAACCCACGTCACCTCCGTCGGCTTCAGCGATTCCGGCCGCGAGCTCGACACGGCAACCGTTGCCGACTCGCTTCTGGTCGTCGAGGACCGATCCGGAGCCTTCGCCGGTCATCCTGTCGGCTCCCACGACCTGGCGATGCCGCTGGCCGAGGGCGCGATCACCGCCGACCACGTGCACGCCGAGATCGGTGAGATCGTGGCGGGAACGATGTCGGGTCGAGCCGACGGCGACCAGCTCACGCTCTACAAGTCGTGTGGCGTCGCTGCACAGGACGTCGCTGCAGCGAAGCTCGTCTACGACGCTGCGGTCGCGGCGGGTGTCGGGCTGCGTTTCGAGCGATGACCCGCTAGGCCAACGGCGACACAGAGTCAGAGGACACCGCGTCCGAGGACACCGCTTCCGAGAAGACAGCGTCTGAGGACACAGCGCCAGACGGCGAGGTTGCGCGTCGTGTCGCCTGGAGCGGGCCCGGTACGCCGACGACTCGGTCTCGACCTTCGCTCTTGGCGATGTAGAGCCGTTGATCCGCGAGCTCGAAGAGCAGGCTGGTGTGCTCGAACTCGCCGGCGGCGATTCCAGCCGATGCGGTGAGATGGAGAGCTGGGTCGAGGTCGGTCCAGTCGAGCGTGCGGAGTCGATCGGTGATTCGCTCAGCTCGAGTCGTCGCCTCTTCGATCGTCCCGTTCGGGAGGATGAGGATGAACTCCTCGCCGCCGAACCGAGCGACGATGTCGCCGCTTCGTGAGGTCGACTGCAACACCGATCCGACTCGGGACAGCACCTCGTCGCCGGTCCGATGGCCGAAGGTGTCGTTGATGGCCTTGAAGTGATCCAGGTCCAACATGATGAGCGCGCCGCTCCCGCCGCCGCTCGTGAGCTCGTCGACCATGCGGCTGAGCCACCGACGGCTGCCGACGCCGGTCACCTCGTCGAGCGCCATCTGTTCGGCGAGAACGGATGCCTCGCGGCGCACCCGGGTTCGAGCGATCTCGCTGTCGGCTCGATGACGGATCTGCGCGGACATGCGGCCGACCTGATCGACCTGCGCACGATGGAGGCGCTCGACAACCGCTTCGAGGTCGTCAGCCGCCCCCTCGAAGTCGCCCAGACGGCGGCGGAGGTCGGCTCGGTGGCGCATCGCTCGGAGCAGGTTGTGTTCCTCCGACGCTGGGAGCGCGAGCGTGACGAGCGCATCGTCGACCAACTCGAGCGCGAGCTGGAGCTCGTCGGCTCGACTGGCGACGAGTGACCGAACGAGGAGGTGCCACGCCCACATCTGTGGGGGAGCGTCGATCGTGTCGGTGTCGAGAGCCTGGAGTGTGCTGATCGCCATCGGGTCGCCGAGGCCGAGGAGGGCGAGTTCCGCGGCCATCGTGGGGGCGACGACGCGGCCGGCGGTCTCGGACGGCTCGTCGCTCGACAGATAGGCGATCGACTGGTGGATCGCGGTGACGAGGTCTGTCACCTCGGCGGTGTCGCAGTCGGGCGCCCGGAGGCGTTCGAGTGCGCAGCTGCAGACGTTGTAGGCAACGATCGACCGGGTCGACGGGTCGAAGTCGTGGCCGTCGGCGACGTCCCAAGCGAGTCGAGCTGAGTGAACGGCGAGCTCGAACGCTGCCAGGCGGCTGAAGAAGACCGAGAGGGCGTTGAACGCTCGCATGACCGATGCGGGCGCGGACGCGGGAGGTGTCTCGGACAAGATGACGAGTGCCCGGACAGCCAGGTCGACAGAGCGATCGAGATCGCCGGTGCGCAGGACGAAACCAGCGGCGACCGCGGCTGCGGCAGCGATCCGGTCGTCTTGGCCGACGGCCTCAGCGGCCTCGACGGCTGCGAGTGCGTCGCGTGCGGAGGGGTGCGGATCGTTGTCGATCTGTTGCGCGACGGCGCGATCGAGCAGGAGCTCGCATCGGGTCGCTGAATCCGTGGCGCTCGCGAGCGCTCGGGAGATGCCCGCGATGGCGTCGTTTTCCTCGCCGTGAAAGGCGGACCGAACGGCAGCTCGCTCGAGTTCGCTGAGGGCCTCTCGATCCATACGCCTCTGCTTCGACCGTTTCGGCGACATGATTGAGCAGGCAGGTTGTTTGGCTCACCGAGCGGAACAACTCTGAGCAGTCGATCCAGCAGGCTTTGACCGAGGCTCGCCGTCGATCGATCAGGCTGGGTCAGAGCCGCTGGTTGAACTCGACTCGATTGCCCGACGGGTCGACGCAGAACGTCTGGCGACAGACACCGTCGATCACGCCGGGCTTCGAGGTGCGATGGCCCGCGGCGTCGAGATGGGCGATGGCGGCGTCGACGTCGTCGACCTCGAACGCGAAGTGTTGTCCCTGGTCAGCGGGTACGTCAGAGGCCAGAAGGTGGAGCTCCCGGCCGTCGGGCAGCCCAAGCCAACGGCCGTCGACGCGCAGCTCGGGTCGCTCGAGCAGGGGCAGGCCGAGCACGTCGGTGTAGAAGGCGACGGTCTCGTCGAGATCGGAGACGTTGAGCGACACGTGATGCACACCGAGCAGGTCCATGGCTCGAAACGCTAGTCGTCGGTTGCTCGAGCCGGAAGCGCCGACACCTCGGCGGTGGCGGCGTCCAGGCCGGTAATGAAGTGCTGGGGCCCGCCACGAGCTCTATTCTCGACGCATGGCAACGCCGGTTCAGAAGTCGCACAAACTCGACGACGTCCTCTACGACATTCGTGGTCCGATTCTCGACGAGGCGAACCGGCTGGAGCACGAGGGCCACCGCATCCTCAAACTGAACATCGGCAATCCAGCGCCGTTCGGTTTCGAGGCGCCGGAAGAGGTGTTGGTCGACATGGTGCGCAACCTGCCGACGGCGCAGGGCTATTGCGATTCGCAGGGTCTGTACTCGGCCCGCAAGGCAGTCATGCAATACAACCAGCGCATGGGGATCTCCGGCGTGGAGATCGACGACGTCTACATCGGCAATGGCGTCTCCGAGCTGATCGGCATGGCGCTCGGCGGGCTGCTCAACACCGGCGACGAAGTGTTGATCCCGGCGCCCGACTACCCGCTGTGGACGGCGACCACCGTGTTGGGTGGTGGCGTTCCCGTTCACTACCGATGCGACGAAGCGGCCGACTGGTTCCCAGACCTCGACGACATCCGGTCGAAGATCACCGATCGGACACGGGCGATCGTGGTGATCAACCCCAACAACCCGACGGGTGCGGTGTACTCGCGTGAGCTGTTGTCCGAGATCGTCGAGATCGCACGAGAGCACGACCTCGTGGTCATGGCCGATGAGATCTACGACAAGATCCTGTACGACCACGCCACGCACACATCGATCGCGTCGCTGGCCGACGACGTCGTGTTCCTCACGCTGAACGGGCTGTCGAAGACCTATCGAGTCGCCGGCTTCCGCTCCGGGTGGATGACGATCAGCGGCGCCAAGGGCCGCGCCACGAGCTACATCGAGGGGCTTCGCATGCTCGCCTCGATGCGCCTGTGCGCGAATGTGCCGGCGCAGCACGCGATCCA
>CALLIQ010000246.1 GCA_938008925.1 uncultured Acidimicrobiales bacterium | reverse complement strand
CCGGTCGATCGTGAACGAGATCGTGACGCTTCCGCCGACGTCGATCGTCGGCCACCACTACGAGGACGGCTTCCCCCGGTTGTCATCCGGGAAACTCGATGGGCGCCGTATCGCCGACGACGCGGCGAAGGCCGAGGCTGCCGGCGAGCGAGCCGCAACACCGGCGGACGACCCGTCCGTCGCAACGGTCGCCGCCGTCTTCCGTCGACACCTCGGGATCGAACCCGAGGCGGAACAGACCTTCGTCGATCTCGGGGGCGATTCACTTCGCTACATCGAGGTGACGCTCGATCTCGAAGAACTCATCACCGACCTGCCCAATGCATGGCATCTCGAGCCGGTCTCGGCCCTCGAAGCGCGACGCGTCGCGTCGGCAGAACGAAGGGCATCGGAAGGGCGATCCGCGTCATTCGTGTCGTTGGACACCGACGTCGCATTGCGGGCGGTTTCCATCGTCATGATCGTGAGCCAGCACTTCGGGCTCATCTCCCTGCTCGGTGGAGCCCACGTGCTGCTGGCCGCGTTCGGGTTCAACCTGGCCCGGTTCCAGGTTCCTGCTCTCGGTCAGCGAGGCCCGAGGCCACTCCTCGAGTCTGCAGCCCGTCTCGTGGTGCCGACGCTCGGTTGGACGACGGTGGTCGCGCTCGTCTCGCCCGTCTCGATCGCCAACTATCTCCTGATCACCAACTACTGGACGTCGTCGGCGGGGGAGACCAAGTACTGGTTCATCGAGGTGTTGGTGCAACTCCTCGTCGTCTTCGCGCTCGTGGTGTCGATTCGGCCGTTGCGGGAACGCGTGCTCGAGCACCAGGTCGCCGCCGGCGTCGTGCTGCTGGGAATCGGCCTCGCCCTGCGGTTCGGACTGCACGGTTGGTGGGACGCCACGGCGTACGCATACAAGATCCCGACGGTCCTCGTCTGGCTCGTCGGGCTCGGTTGGTTGGCCGCCGTGATCGAGCGGCCGGTCGAGCGACTCGCCCTTTCGGCTGTGACGATCGTGACGACATGGGGGTTCTTCGAATCGCCCAGTCGGTCGCTGGTTATCATCGGCGGCATCTTGGCGTTGGTGTGGATTCGCTCGATCCCGGTTCCTGCGATCGGCCGCAAGGCGGTGGCGTCGGTGGCCTCAGCCTCGATGTACATCTACCTCACGCACTTCCAGGTGACCTCGCCGCTCCAGATCGAGTCACCGCTCATCCGAACCGTCGTCGCCATCGGCCTCGGCATCGTCGCCGCCCGCATCGCGCAGCCGATTCTGGCCTGGCTCGAGGCCCAGGTTCGGGCTGGCACGACTGGCCGAGACGGGCTGGGGCGAGGCAACCCCGAACAAAGGGAGTTGTCACAACGGAGCCGACGTGCTTGACTCACAGCCGATGACGAACCGCCTCACCACCCTCGTAGTAATTCTCGTGTAGCGCACGACGTCATCTTTCGCGTGCGCTCAGCCTCCCATTCGGGAGGCTTTCTTGTTTTTCACCCCAGACTTAACCCGCTCGCAGCGGAGCGACTCACCGAGTCGCCCGGCTGTGCAGGCCCGCTCACCTGGAGACCTTCCGATGGCAGACAACCCGGCAATGGCAGACAATCCGGCAACCACCGACCCCGACCGCCTCAACGGCGGCGAAGCCCTCATTCGCAGCCTCGAGCTCGAGGGTGTCGAAGTGGTGTTCGGCTACCCCGGCGGCGCCATCCTTCCCGTGTACGACCCGATCATCGAGTCGCCACTTCGCCACGTGCTGGTTCGACACGAGCAGGGCGCTGGCCACATGGCCGAGGGGTACGCCCATGCCACCGGCAAGCCCGGCGTGTGCATGGTGACGAGCGGGCCTGCGGCAACCAACGTCGTCACGCCGCTCGCCGACGCCATGCTCGATTCGGTGCCCATGGTGTGCATCACGGGCCAGGTGGCGCTCGCCGCGATCGGGACCGACGCCTTCCAAGAGTGCGACACCACGGGAATCACCCGGTCGATCACCAAGCACAACTTCTTGGTCACCAGGGCGGAAGACATTCCCCGCACGATCCGCGAGGCATTCCACATCGCCACGACTGGCCGACCCGGTCCGGTGCTCGTCGACATCCCGAAGAACATCGTGGATGCGAACAATCCCGACGCGTACTTCGACTGGGAGTGGCCGACCGAGTTCGATCTGCCCGGCTACATCCCGAACGTCACGCCGGCGGCCGACAGCATCGAGGCCGCCGTCGAGCTCATGCTGCAGGCCGAGCGTCCCGTTCTCTACGTGGGCGGCGGCGTGCTGAAGGCGCGAGGCGCGAACGCGCTGCGCGAACTGGCCGAGACGATGGGCTTCCCGGTGGTCACCACCTTGATGGCCCGCGGTGCGTTCCCCGACAGCCATGAACTGTGTCTCGGCATGCCGGGCATGCACGGCAACTACACGGCGATTACCGCCATCCAGCAGAGCGATCTGTTGATCGCCATGGGCAGCCGTTTCGACGATCGGGTGACCGGCAAGGTCGGAGCGTTTGCCCCCGACGCCAAGGTGATCCACGTCGACATCGATCCTGCTGAGCAGGGCAAGGTCCGGATGCCCGATGTGCCCGTCGTCGGCGATTGTCGTATCGCCATGGAGCTCATGCTCGAACGGCTCAAGACCCTCGACGTGGCGTCCGCCCAGCCTGACATCACGCCATGGCGTCAGCAGGTCTCGGGCTGGCAGGAGAAGTATCCGCTCACCTACGAGCAGTCGGCGGACGGTCAGCTGCTCAAGCCGCAGTACGTGATCGAGCGTCTGCGCGATCTGTCGCCGAACGACACGATCGTGTGCTCGGGCGTCGGCCAGCACCAGATGTGGGCCAGCCAGTACTGGACCTTCGATCACCCCTACACGTGGATCAACTCCGGCGGGCTCGGCACGATGGGCTTCTCCATCCCCGCTGCGGTCGGAGCGAAGGCGGGCATGCCCGACCGGACCGTGTGGGCCGTCGATGGCGACGGCAACTTCCAGATGACCGCCCAGGAGCTGGTCACCGCGTCGGTCGAGCGGATCCCGATCAAGGTGGCGCTGATGAACAACGCCTACCTCGGCATGGTGCGCCAGTGGCAGTCGCTGTTCTACGAGGAGCGCCTCAGCGAGGTCTACCTCAGCCACGACATGCCGGACTACGTGAAGTGGGCCGAGGCCATGGGCTGCGTCGCCTTCCGGGTCGAGGAGCCCGATGAGGTCGACGCCGTGATCGCCAAGGCGAACGAGATCAACGATCGTCCGGTCGTCGTCGAGTTCCGCTGCCACAGCGAAGAGAACGTCTTCCCGATGGTGCCTGCGGGTGGTTCGAACGACGACGTCATCGTCGACCCGAGCCAGCAGGATTCACTCGACGCCGATCGAGAAGCAGCCGCCGAAGCGCGAGCTGAAGCAGAAGCCCGCGCCGCCCGCCTGGGCCGCGGCCAAGGAGGAGCATCGTGAGTCACCTGATGATTGAGGCGGGCCCGCTCCGTGCAGGGCGTCAGCCCGAAACGGTCCCCGAAGGGAGTGACGTGCTCCGTGCAGGGCGTCAGCCCGAAACGGTTCCCGAAGGGAG
>CALLIQ010000245.1 GCA_938008925.1 uncultured Acidimicrobiales bacterium | reverse complement strand
GCCGAGTCCGAGTCATGGGACACGTCGGTGACCGAACCGGCCAAACCCGGTGACATTCCGATCATCGATGTGGCTGACTACCTGGCGACGGGCAGCGACGAATCCCTCGCCGCGGTCGCCGGCCAGCTCGCGACCGCCTGTGAGACGGTCGGCTTCTGGCAGCTCATCGGCCACGACATCGATCGTGGACTGATCGGCGAGACCTTCGACGCGGTCCGGCGATTCCATGCCCTCCCGCTGGAGACGAAACAACGGGTGCGACTCGACCGGCCCGATCACCCCCTCGGCGGTGTCGGTTACCTGCCGGTCAAGAATCGCAAGCTCCCAACACGCGCCACCGGGAACCTCAACGAGGCGTTCCTGATGAAGCGGGCCGCCGGCATCGATGACGACGACAATCAGTGGCCTGATGATGCCGACGCGCCCGGCTTCAAGGCAGCGGTGCTCGCCTTCGCCGACGCGGTCGAAGGGCTGGCGCTTCGGCTGCTTCCCATCTACGCCGCTGCGCTCGGGATGGAGCGCGACTATTTCGCGGAGGGCTTCACCCACCCGTTCTGGCGGCTGCGTATGACGCACTACCCGCCCGACGACGGCCTCCGGACCGACGATGGCGAGTTCGGGATCGCCCCCCACGTCGACACCACGTTCTTCACGCTCCTGCTCCAGGACAGCCCCGGCCTCACGATCTACAGCCATCCCCGCGAACGGTGGATCGAGGTGCCGCTGGTCGAGAACGCGTTCGTCGTGAACTCCGGTGAGTTGCTCAAGCAGTGGACGAACGATCGGTATCTGAGCGTCCGCCACTTCGCCAACGGCGATGGCGCCTCGTCGCGCTACTCGATCCCGTTCTTCTTCAACGCCAACGGCGATTATCCAATGGAACCGATCCCGACCTGCGTCGATGACGATCACCCCGCGAAGTATCCCGTGATCTCCTACGACGAGAGCCAAGCCGTGGCCCAGGGCGAATAGTCGCGGTCAGGCTCAGCCGGGTCCGGCAGACCGCATCGCGGCCAACACGTCGGCGACGGGCCTCGATGGCTTGCGTCCTTTCCAGGCCACCCGCACCGGCTGACGAAACATCGTCGGTGTCGAGGGCTTGGTGTCCCAGGCCACGTCGACGACGAACAGGCGCTCGGCCGCCACGTGGTCGGCGGCGGCTTCAGCTCGCACGATCGTGGCCCCGGCGCCCATGATCGCCATCGCCATTCGCTGATCGGTCCCCGACGGGGCCAAGAGGGCCGACACAGCCACGAACCCGTTGCGTTCGAAGGTGGCATCGATGACGTCGCGGGTGCCGGTTCCCCCCGCCGGCAGGAGCAGCGGAGTGCCCGCCAGTTCGTCGGCGCCGACGCAGGACCGGCCAGCCCATCGGTGCCCGGAACCGACCACGGTCAACAGCTCGTGCTCGGACAGCACCTCGCTCTCGAGGCCCAACGGGGCCGAGGGCCCGTCGATGAGCCCGATGTCGACCTCGTCGTTGCGCAGCGCTCGGCAGATCTCCAGCGTCGACTCGACCGCGAGTCGAACGGCGGACGGCTGGCCGGTGCCGTCGGGGCGAGCGTCCGTCAAGTCGGCAGCGAAGCGGGGAAAGTCATGACGCACGGTGTTTGGGGTGGCCATCAACACGACGCCTTGGTCACCGGCGGCGAGCGCCGATGCCTCGTCGCGAAAGCGTCGGGCCCCGGCCAACAGCTCGTGCGACATCTGGAGGAACTGGGTACCCCGTGGCGACAGCTCGACGCCGACCGCCGACCGGTGAAGCACCTCGAATCCGAGTCGTCGCTCCAACTCTCGGAGTTTCCGACTGGCCACGGGCTGACTGAGGTGCCGGCGGGCGGCAGCCTTCGAGATGCTTCCCAACTCGGCCGCAGCGATGAACAGCTCGATCGCACCGATGTCGAGATCGTCGAGAGGGTGGCTCACGAACGCTCAGGGTGGCAGATCGGTGTGACGAGTGCCATGCGCGAAGCGAATAACCCCATAGTCGTTTTGTGGCTATTCGGATCGGCGCCGGGCTGCCACGATGCCGTTCAATGGATGATCATCTCGAAGTCAGCTGGTTCGGTGGGCTCTGTGACGACGACTACGAGTACCTGGGGGTGCCCGACCCGGAACTGCTCAGTTCGTGGGAGCACTGCAGAGACATCGTGTTGCGGGCCGACGGTCACGGCTACGACAACATCCTCCTGCCCTCCGGATACGAGCTCGGCATCGACGCCGTTGGCTTCGCTTCGGCCATCGCCCCGCTGACCGACCAGATCCACCTGCTCCTCGCCGTGCGCATGGGCGAGGTGTGGCTCCCGCAGCTGGCCCGTCAGCTCGCCACGATCGACCAGATGTGCGGCGGTCGCCTCACGGTCAACATCATCTCCAGCGATCTCCCCGGCGCCCCACTCGACTCGGCTCCTCGCTACCAGCGGACCCTCGAGTACATGACCGGCCTCCGGGCACTGCTCGACGGCGAGCATCTCGAGCTCGATGGCGAGTTCCTCGAGCTGTCGATCGACCC
>CALLIQ010000244.1 GCA_938008925.1 uncultured Acidimicrobiales bacterium | reverse complement strand
CGCCGGGATGACCTCGGCGCCGAGCAGACGCATGCGGAACACGTTGAGCGACTGGCGGGCCATGTCGACCTCGCCCATGTAGACGGTGCAGCTCATCCCGAGCCATGCCGCGGCGGTCGCGGTGGCAACGCCGTGCTGGCCCGCACCGGTCTCGGCGAGCAGATGGGTCTTGCCCATTCGCTTGGCCAACAGCGCCTGGCCGAGCACGTTGTTGATCTTGTGGCTGCCGGTGTGGTTGAGATCCTCTCGCTTCAACAGGAGCCGCAGCCCGAGCTCCTCGCTGAGGTTTGCGCACTCGGTGGTGGGCGACGGTCGGCCGCCGTAACTGTTGAGAACGTCGAGGAACTCCTGGCGGAACGCAGGGTCACCCCATGCGTCGACGAAAGCGGCCTCGACCTCCTGACACGCCCCCATCAACGGTTCGCCGACGTAGCGGCCGCCGAACTCGCCGAAGAAGCCGAGCTCGTCGGGCTTGCCCATCACTTGGGGAGACGCCGTCGCGTCGAACGCTGCGGCTTGGAGCACTGGTTCCTGAAGCATTCTAGAACTCTAGAGGTCTTGATGATCGATGCGCAACCGATTTCGGTTCGACGCGTCGAGAGATCCTGACCAACGGCCTGACCAACTTTGTACGGACAACACATGGAAGTACCCATACAGCGGGGGCCCGGCCAGAGCCGATGCCTTCTTCGATGGACCGCCGACGTGTCGCCGCAAACGTGCCGAACACCGCTCACAAGACCGCGCACACGACTGCGCTGAACGCCACCGCACACGCCCGCGGCGGCCGCCGTTCGATCGCGTTCGGGGCGATCGCCCTCGCCTTCTTGCTCGCGGCCGCAGCCACCGCGTTCGCCTCGACCAGCTGGTCCGACGAGAGCCGCCAGCTTCGGCAGCTGTCCGATGCCGTCGAACTCACCCAGATACGCATCGACTTGTCGCGAGCTGCACAGGATGAGTTCGTTCTCTCGCTGATCGCACCGCTCGGCGCCGCAACCCAAGACCAGATCGACGACGCACGACTCGAACGCGAACGGGCGAACACGAACGCCCTCGACGCGCTCCGCTCCATCGAGAACAGCAACTCCCCGACCAGGCGAGAAGCCCGTGCGTTGCGCTCCGAGCTGGACTCGTTCAATGAGTTCGTCGAGGAGGCGACGCCAGACGATCTGTACGACCTCGTGTTGCTCACCGAGTTCGCGGGTGAAGAGTCCCGCATCGGAGGCACCGAGCAGATCATCGGGATCGCCGAACTCGGGTCACTCGATCAACTCGTCACGCTCCTCCTCGGCGAGGCGGCGGTCATCTTCCACATCGACGAACGGCCCGCGGCCGACCAGGGCGTGACCGACCACGTCGACTCCTTTGCAGAATGGGTGGCCGACGCTGGCGGCTACCTCGGACCGGACGAATCCGCCCCGATCCGCTTCGCGGTCATTCCCTCCGACGTCGCGACCGAGTTCGCACCCGATGCGACGTCACGCATCAACGCAAGCATTCGATCGACGTCGCTGTGGGAGGTCGACCAGTGGGTGCAGTCATGGGAAGGCGGCGAGATCACGCCCGCTCCGATCAGCTTCGGCGCACTCGTCAGCGAAACGTTTGCCGCTCGAGACGAGATCCGGGCGATCACCGACGACCGCATCGCCGGGGAAATCGTGCGAATCGACGACCGGACGAACGCAATCGCAACGAGGGTCCTCTTGCTCCGAGTGGGTGCCGGCACACTGCTCGTCGTCGCTCTCGGTGCCGCAGCAGCCGCCATCCAGGCGATTCGTCGGCGCTCGATGCTCCTGTTCGACCAGGCGAACACCGATCCGTTGACCGGCGTCGGCAACCGCCACATGCTCACGAGCGCCGCGGAGGTCGCCCTGCGCGATGAGCGATTCACCGACCACCTGGTCGTGATGGTCGACCTCGACCGTTTCAAGATGACAAACGACACCTACGGTCACGCCGTCGGCGATCGAATCTTGGTCGCGGTCGCTGACCAGCTCACCGGTCTCGTCGGCTCGCTCGGCCTGACCTCAGGGTCGGTCATTCGCCTCGGCGGCGACGAGTTCGCCGTCTTCCTCCATCACGTCGGGCCGATCGACAGCGATCGGGTTCGCCGCTGCGTCGAGGCCATCCGCCGAACGACGGTCTCCACAAACGATGGCGACGACCGAACCGATGCGACGGGTGACGAGGTCACCGTCGAACTCAGCTACGGCATCGCGCACGCGTCCGGGCCGGTCGACTTGGCGGAACTCCTCGACGCCGCCGACCTCGAGGCCTACAACGAGAAGTCGGCTCGCCGAGAGCGCTCAGAACGGCCGACCATCTCCACCGACGGCATCAGCATTCGGTCCTGAAACTAGGTCGCGACCGACGGCCGCAAGATGGCGCCGAGCCCATCGGGCAGCATCGTCGCCACCTGCTCGTAGGCCTCGGTGAAGTAGTGACGGGTCCCGTGGCTGGTGCCATCGTGCGAGACCAGGATGAGCTCGTTGCCGCGCCCCATGCTGGCCGGGTGCAGTTCGACCGCGACGAGATCGTCGAGGGGAACGTCGGCCCGCTTCCACAGCGCTCGGCTCTTCACCTGACCGTCGACGACTCGGAGGCCGCTGGTGACGACGGCGATGAGACCGAGGGCCTCGATCACCCCGATGCACACCCAGAAGACCTTGGCACCGGTCGATGGCCGGTTCACGACGTTGTAGACGATGACCACCAAGACGATGGCGAACATGCCCGCCTGCTGGCGGCCGGTGTTGGTGTCGATCGATCGCATCATCGTCAGTCTCCCCGATGGTCTTCCCGAACGGTCATTCGTTGCTGGTGATTCGTTGCTGATGATCGTTGCTGATCATTCGCTGCTGATGCGCTGCATCGACGGCCCGTTCGCGTCGGTGTCACCCCAGTACTCGGGCAGCCGAAGGTAGCCAACCCGCGGCAATTCCTGAGCGAGTGGGAGGCCCTGCACCAGCTTCAGCCGCTGGATCGTGCGGATGTGAGCGAGCTGCTCGTAGAACACCATCCACAGCGAACCCTCGAGGTCATAGCGAATGTTGCCGGGGCGGTCGGGGTCGTCGCCCGCACCGCGCGGGAGCGTGGTGATCACGTACTTCCAGAAGTGGGTCGCCCTGATGCTCGTGACGTCGGCTCGCAGCGTCTCGATCGACTGCTCGGCCACCACCCGCTCGAGCCAACCAATGCCGACCGCCATCTTCTCGATCAGGTCGGGAATCGCCCAGTAGAGGTCCTCGTCGAGCACCCGGTCGAAGCGAGCATCCGGGCCGAAGTGGTGGTCTTTCCACACGATCGGTTCCGGGTCGTCGCCGTCTGGCCAAAGCAGCGAAGCGCATCGGCGGTGGGTGAAGACGAGCGCGTCCCAGGCGATGTGGCTCACCTGCCGACGAATCGACCACCACATCCATTCCTTGTCTGGACTGGCGTCATCGAAGTCGAGTTGTTCGTCGGTGAGACCATCGACCTCGACCGCCACCCATTCGAGCAGGCGCCGGTACGGGGGCATGGCGCCGATCGACGGGTCTTCGGGCATCTCGACGATCGACGGTTTCACCAGGGCCATCTGGTCATCGTGGCATGATCGCCCGATGGCCAACACGTTCCCCATCGCCTGGCGAGAGGTCGGCGAGGGCGATCCCGTCGTGTTTCTCCATGGGCTGGGCGGCACGAGCGGCGCGTGGGGCCCGCAGTTTCGCGGGCTTGGCCACGCCATGCGGTGCGTCGCCTGGGACATGCCCGGCTACGGCGGTTCCGCACCGATCGACCCGCTCACTTACGAGACGATCGCCGGGGCGCTGATCGCGCTGCTCGACCATCTCGAGATCGAACGAGCCGATCTGGTCGGGCTCTCCTTCGGCGGCATGCACGCGCTCCACACTGCGCTGGCCGCTCCGGATCGGGTCCGACGTCTGGTGCTGGCCGACACGAGCCCTGCCTTTGGCATCGACGGCACATC
>CALLIQ010000243.1 GCA_938008925.1 uncultured Acidimicrobiales bacterium | reverse complement strand
TCGATCTCCTCGTAGAGCTCGATCGTGTACTGCTGGAGCTTGGCGACGTTCGGATCGCCGTTGAGCGTGTGCATGCCGCCGGCCGCGTGCCAGGTCGACCCGGCCGTCAGTTCCTTGCGTTCGACCAGCACGGCGTCGGTGATGCCGACTTTGGTGAGGTGATAGAGCACGCTGGCGCCGACGACACCGCCGCCGATCACCACCACCTGGGCATGCGATTTCATTGTTGCGCCTTCTCTGGTCGGTGTGGGGATTCTGCTTCGGGGTCGGGGCGGCTGGTCAACCGGGTGGACGAGCGTCGACGGCCGGCGGTGTCGGGTTGGTGCCCGCACCCCACTCGTCGGTTGTCTCGCCCGGTCGGTCCCCGTCGGGAACGTCGAGTGATGCGAGCGAGTCGAGCGTCATCGCATCGGCGAGCATCGTGTGGAATCGGTGGAGGGGTTCCTCGAATCGGGGAGCGAGTGGGCCAGGCGGGACGCCGCCTCGGCTGAGGCCACGCTGGCCCCGTTCGACGATGTCGATGTCTTCGTCGTTCACGTCGAACCAGAACGACCTCGTCGTGGCGAACTCGTCTTCGGAGGGGTCGCTGCCCGGTGGCAGCAGGAACGAACAGTGTTCGACCGTGCGACCCGCGGATTCGGGTTCGAGCCGCATCACGAAGACGTGGTTCGGCAGGATCGACAGCAGCACGTTCGGGAAGATGGCGACGAACCGTCCGCTCACCGAGTCGGACTCGTCGAGCGCCGGCGCCGGTGGCATCACGAGCCAGTCGTCGCGGTTGTCGGCCGAGACCGGGGTGGTCGTCTGCCCGCAGTACATGCCGGGGCCCTGATATCGATAGTGATCGTCGACGCGCGACACCTTCGCCAGCTCCGGATGCACCCAGGCCAGGTGGTAGTACTCCTGGAAGTTCTCCGTGATGAGCTTCCAGTTCGCTTCGATCTCGATCGACCGACTCTCGCGGTGGTCCCACCGCTCGAGGTCATAGCCACCGGTTCGCTCGGCCAGATCGCCGAGCCACTCGTCGAGCGGCGGGGTGCCCTCATCCAGGCAGGCGAACAGCAGACAGCCGGAGATCTCGACCCGAACGGGGACGAGGCCGAAGTCGTCGGGATCGAACTCGGTGCGGGGAACGTCGGCGAACCGGGGTGTCGAGATCAACGAGCCGCTGAGGTTGTAGCCCCACCGGTGGTAGGGGCAGCGAATGGTCGAGACGCCCTCGGCATCACACGCCGCCAGCTCGGTACCGCGATGGCGGCACGAGTTGAGGAACCCGCGCACCACACCGTCTGCGGCGCGCACGACGATGATCGACCGGGACCCGATGGAGCGAACGACGAGCGCACCGACAGCGGCGACGTCCGGGGCGACGCCGATGCAGACCCAGGCTCGCTCGAAGACGCGCTGACGCTCGCTCTCGAAGAACTCCTCGTCGGCGTAGGCGGCAGAGGGAAGCCCCGTCGCCTCGGTCATCGACCGGCGTGTGCCTTCCCAGAAGCTGGTCCCCATGAGTTGGGTGAACCTATGCGCGCTCGCCCGAAGAGATCAATGGTTTCCCACCCTGTGGCCAAGCCGGCATCCGCGGTGTGCGAGCCGAGCGCCGAGCGCGTGCTCAGAGGTTGGCGAGCTCGTGCAATTCGTCTCGGCGGTAGACGACCGGAGGGTTGTCTTGAGCGAACATCGCGGCGAGCGTCTTCGCCCCGAGTGGGCCCTCGGCGACGACGACCGGCGGCGCAACGTCGGGGGTCAGCGGTTGCTCAGCGACGGGTTGGTCAGTGACGGTCTGGTCAGCGTGGGTCTGGTCAGCGTCGGGCTGCTCCCCAACATGGTGCTCCGACTCATCGGACGCATCCGTCTCGTCTGGCTGCTCGTCGGACTGTTCTGCTGCTGGCGCCGCGAGGATGGCCGGCACGGGGACCGGTTCGGTCGAGACCGGGGTCTTCGGTGGCGCCGGGCTCGCGGCTTCGGCCTTCTCGTCGAGCTCGGCCTCGGCTGCAGCTTCCGCCTCGGCGTCGATGGCCTCTCGGGCCGCGTCGGTCAGATTGACCTTGGCCCGCCAACGCAGCGGCACGAGCTTGGAGCCGCAGACGACGTGCACGGTGACGGCGCCACCGAGAATGAGGAGCACATCACCGATGCTGAAGACGTTCGAGAACGGGAACCCTTCCGGGATGGCGAACACATCGCCGAGGAACCACAGCTTCGCATCTTCGACCGGCGCCGAGTTCTCGAAGTCGCCGGTGTCGTAGGGGATACCGGCCGTCTCGAGTGCTCCGATGCGCGCCGGCATCACGCCGTCATTCGCTGCGATCACGAGCACATTGAGCAGGCCGCCGAGCACGATGATCGGCATGCCGATCACGTTGCGGTTGAACCACACGAAACCGATCGCCAAGGCGTAGGAGACCAGGTGCAACGACGATGCGATCGATTCGGACAGGCGTCCGTGCACGACGCTGATGATCAGGACCTGGATGATCAACGAAGCGAGGATCAGCTCGCGTCGTTCGAGCTTGATGGCACCGAGCTTCCAGAACTGTCCGCCGAAGAGCGGAACGAGGAGCACGGTGAAGAGAAAGGCGAAAGCGATGATCATTGTGAAGAGGTGTTCGGCGCCGTTGCGGCGGCGTGGAGATCGGTGTGGCTGGACATGTCAGGACTCGGCGCGCGGGGCTCGGCTGGCTCGGTCGTGGCGGGGCCGGTCGTGGCGGGGTCGGTGTTGACCGGGTCGGTGTTGACTGGGTCGGTCGAACGGCGATCGTGGTGTGGCTCGTCGACACCGGCCGGCAGCTCGTCGCCGGCTCCGTCGTTGATGACGGCCAGGAGATCATCGGCGCTCTGTTCGATGGCGTCGTGTTCGTATGCCTCGAGTGCGTCGAGATCGACCCAGCCCTTCGTCAGCATCGGCGTGATGTCGTTTGCGCACACGGGTGTCGACACCATG
>CALLIQ010000242.1 GCA_938008925.1 uncultured Acidimicrobiales bacterium | reverse complement strand
GGATCTGCAGCCCGAAACGAAAGGGCGGAGGCGGGGGCGGGGAGGGAGCGCTCATAGGAACACTCTCGCATTCTCGAGCCCTTAATGCAACCCAATGGTTGCAGTACGGGTGAACAGCACGGTGTGGCTGCCGAGAGCCACCACCCGCGCACGACGTCCGGCGGCCGGTCGTCCGTGGATAGTTTGCGTCGGTGCCAAACGAGCGACCCGACACTCTCGACGACATCCTCACCGGCCTGAACCCCGTCGACGCCACCGCTGCCGAGCAAGCGGCCGAGCATCACGCCGGCCTCGCGAAACCCCCGGGTTCGCTCGGCGGCCTGGAGGCGATCGGCATCCGACTCGCCGCCATCGCCGGATCGACCATTCCCCCGGCACCGGAGCCGGCGGCGATCGCCGTGTGTGCCGGCGATCACGGTGTGCTCGCCGAAGGGGTGACGCCGTGGCCGAAGGAGATCACCGCGGTGATGACCTCCACGTTTCTCGCCGGCGGCGCCGCGATCAACGCCATCACGGCAGCGAACGGGATCGAACTGTTCGTCGTCAACGCTGGAATCGCCGACCCCCTTCCGGCCGACGTGTCGGCCCACCCGAATCTCCTCGACACCCCGGTGCGGGCCGGTTCCTCCAACCTTCGGGTGGAGGCCGCCCTCGGCCTCGCCGACGCCACCGCTTCGGTGATGCTCGGCATCACCACCGGACGACGTCTCATCGACGACGGTGCTCGCTGCCTCCTTACCGGCGACATGGGGATCGGCAACACGACGCCATCGGCTGCCACGATCGCTGCGCTCACCGGCGTCGGACCCGACGACGCCGCGATCGTCACCGGCCGCGGCACGGGCGTCGACGACGAGACGCTGGCGCTCAAGACCACCGTGATCGCAGACGCGCTGCGCCGGATCGAAGGCGGAGCCGTGAGCGGTTCGCCAGAAGCGCTACGAGTCCTGGCTGAAGTCGGCGGCCTCGAGATCGGAGCGATCGCCGGACTGTGCATCGCCGGCGCCGAGGCGCGGGTGCCCGTCATCGTCGACGGGGTGATCTCGCTCGCCGGGGCGACCATCGCCGCGACCCTGTCGCCCGTGGTGACCGGCTACCTGATCGCCGGACACCGCTCCACGGAGCCGGCGGCCAGCCGAGCCCTCGAGCACCTCGGCCTCGACCCGATCCTCGATCTGGACCTCCGCCTCGGTGAAGGCACCGGCGGGGCTCTCGCCTACCCCATCGTCAAGTCGGCGGCTCGGGTGATGGCGGACATGGCGACGATCGCATCCCTGATGTGAGGTTTGATGTGACGGCCGAGGTGGGGGCTCGCGCCGCGGGAGCGCTCGCTGGCCTCGCGATCGACCGGACGTTCGGCGAGCCGCCGAACGCCATCCATCCACTGATCGCCGTCGGCCACGGCCTCACCTGGCTCGAGTCGCGCCTGTACGCGGACAATCGCCGAAGCGGGGTCGCCCACCTCAGCGTTGCGATCGCTACCGGCGCTGGCGTCGGCGTCGCCCTGCGCTGCGCCATCGGCGCTGGCCCCGCGACGGCCCTGGCCACGGCCATCGCCACGGGGAGCCGGATGCTCGGCGAGGTCGCGAACGAGGTCGGCGATGCGTTGGTCGCCGACGATCTCGCCGGGGCGCGGGAGGCACTGCGGTCGCTCGCAGGCCGCGACGCCAGCTCGCTCGACGAGCCCGAGATCGCTCGCGCCGTCATCGAATCGGTTGCGGAGAACACCGTCGACGCCACGACGGCGACCTTGTTCTGGGCGGTGATTGGCGGTGCGCCGCTCGTGATCATCCATCGCGTGACCAACACCCTCGACGCCATGATCGGCCACCACAACGACCGCTACGAACACTTCGGGTGGGCTGCCGCCCGACTCGACGACGCGCTGAACTGGGCGCCAGCTCGCCTCACGGCGTTCGCGATCGCCGCCACCCGACCGACCCGCTTCCGCGAGATCGTCGACGTGGTCCGACGCGACGGTCCGCAGCACCCGTCGCCAAACGGCGGCCGAGTCGAGGCGGCGATGGCCGCAGCGATGCAGATTCGGCTCGGCGGGACGAATCGCTACGGCGATCGGGTCGAGCACCGGGGGGTGCTCGGAGACGGACGAGCTCCGACCGGCACCGACATCGCCACCGCGGTGCGCACCGCCGACGTTGCGACCGCCATCGTGGCCGCCCTCGCTGCGACAGCTGCCACAACAAGCAGGTTCAAGTAACGGAACGCTCGTGTCGACAACGTGAGAGAGCGGACGCGCTCTCCCCGCGCCCTCTCGAAACACGATCTCGGAGTCGGCGACCATGACGAGTCTCATCCACATCATCTACAGCAGTGCAGCGACATCACCGATGTCCCAGCACGACCTGATCGGCCTCCTGGCGAAGGCGCGAGAGAAGAACACCCGCCTCGGCGTGACGGGCATGCTGCTCTACGTGGAGGGCAGCTTCCTCCAGGTTCTCGAAGGCGAACCCGACATCGTCGACCCGCTCTTCGAGCGGATCGCCGGCGACCAGCGCCACAGCACGGTCGTCACCATCATCCGAGAACCGATCGCCCGCCGCTCGTTCGACGAATGGAGCATGGGCTTCGCCAACGTCACCGCCGACGAGCTCGCATCGGTCGACGGCCTCAACGACTTCTTCGTCGATCATCGCCGCCTCGACCAGCTCGGCCCCGGCCGGACGAAGAAGTTGCTTCGGGCATTCGAGAAGGGACGGTGGCGTTCGCACCCCCCGGCGACACCAGCACCACCCGCTCCAGCACCAGCAGCACCAGCACCAGCAGCGCCGGCACCGGCGACTCGGGAATCGGCACCGGCGCCTCGACCGCCCGCTGCGGATGCGACTGAGCGTCTGCCGGTGAGCTTCGCATTCCAGCCGGTGGTCGACTTGGCAGAACTCACCGTCGTGTCCCATGAGGTCTTCGAGGTCTGGAACGCCGGCACCCCGAAACCCGCTGGGCTCGACCCATCCACACTCGCTCGACGACAGATGGACATCCACGAGATGGCGCTCGGCATG
>CALLIQ010000241.1 GCA_938008925.1 uncultured Acidimicrobiales bacterium | reverse complement strand
CGTCGGCATCGAGCCAGACGAGATCGCCGATCGAGTAGGTGGGGTCGCCGCTGGCGAGGTCGACGTCTCCCTCGCTCAGCGATGGGTCGCCGCCTGGCGCATCGGCTCCATCGGCCTGCGGGTCGTTCGTTTCCGGCTGTTCGACGGCGGGTTCGTCGCTCGGGCGCTGGAACCCCGCTATCTCGGCGACGAGCGGACCGTCGTCGCCGGACAGCGCACGATCGGTCCCAGCGACCACGAAGGTGATCGACTCGGCACCGGGAACCAGAGGGATCTCGAACCGGCCCGGCTCGGTGTTCATGACATCGGTGCCGGTGACGTCGGTTTCGGTCACTTCGGTGTTCGCGACTTCGGTGCTGTCGCTCGGTGCTTCGGGCGCAAGGGCCGCGGCCGCCACGTCGTCGACGAGCGCCACATCGTCGGGGAGGAGCACCACGACGTGTTCGATCGGTTCTTCGGTCTGGTTCGAGACCGTGACTTCGTGGTGTGCGAGCGGTGCCTCGGCAGCGTCGAGTTCGGTCACCGTGACGGTCACTTCAGCGATCGCGGGATCAGGCACCTCGCCGATGGCGGGATCGACCGGACCACGACGGTCCTCGACGGCGCGGGACAACTCGGCATCCGCGCCGAACGACGGTTCGAGCTCGGCGTGCGCTGCGGTCAGCTCGTCGCCAGCGTCGAGTCCTTGCTCGAGCCCGGCTTCACCGAAACCCGCATCGCCGTCCCCTGCAGCGGAGACGGTCATGGACGCGAGGAGGAGCGCTCCCGCTGCCACCACCGATGCGCGACCAACAATCGCGAAAACCCGCCGTTTCCGACCCACGTCGCTGAACGTACCCCTCTCTCCCGGGCTGGCGGTGGATGCCGAAAACGCCAGTCAGAGCGGCTTTTTGCCGGTCAGCTCTTGCCTTTTACGAACTCGTACGCCTCATCCATCAGCGCAACCCATTCCGCTTCGTCGCGCCGCTCGACCAGCATCCATTCCTTGAACACCTTGCCCGCCGGCGCAAAGGGCTCGCCGCTGCCCTCGGTGATCAAGTCGGCGACCCGATCGCGGTCCAGCTTCACGATGAGGTGGCCCGTTCGGTGGTCGCACGTCGTGAAGAAATCGCCGCCCACACGCACACAGGGAAACCCCATCAACGAACCTTCGTCGACGTCGCTGCGGGCGAGGAACGGTTCGGCCAGCTCCCAGAAGAAGTCGGTCGCTTCCGGTTTCTTGTTTGCCTTTGCCGCAGTGCCCATCGAATCAGTGCCCATCGAATCGGTGCCCTTGGAATCAGTGCCCATCGAATCAGTCCCTCTCGAAATCAGTGTTCTTTCGGCCAGTGGCCATGGTCGGTTCGTTGCGATCGGCGCCTCGCCGCGGCCGGCGACTCGGCTCGTTCGCCGGCGGCGACGGCGGCCGGACGGTCGAGTTTGACCGGAACGCCGATGGCGTCGCCCGGCGGCAGCACGGCCGGCGGGTACAGAGCGATCTTCTGACGCTTGGCGACTCGCCCACCGTCCATGTCGAGGTCGCGAGCGTTGGTGCCCTTGAGCGGTTCGGTCGCTCGACCATCGACCCACTCGAGATCCCACCACCATTTCTTGATCGCATTGATCGAGCCATTGCCGACCTTGTCGTCGAGCTTGGCGATCCATGAGCGGGTGAACGGGAGCTTGATCGCCGCCCACAACACGATGCGTTCGGAGAGCACCCCTTCGATGTTGAACGGGCACGTCTTCATGCACCGACCGCACGCTGCGCCCTTCTGGTTACCCAGCCGATACTTGGTGCACTTCTCGACGTCTGGCTTCCAGGTCTCGTAGCCGTTGAACATCACTTTGTCGCCGAAGGGGATGGCGGCGCATGGACACTCTCGAGCGCACTTCGTGCACTTGGTACAGAAGTCTTGGAGCCCGAAGTCGATCGGCCGGTCGGCGGCGAGGGGCATGTCGGTGGTGACGACGACCGACTTGAATCGCGGGCCGACGAACGGATTGAGCACGAGCTCACCAATGCGACTCATCTCGCCAAGCCCGGCGTTGAGGACGAGGGGAATGTGCAGGACTTCCGACGATCGGTTGGTGTGGCTTCGAGCGCTGTGTCCGAGGGCGCGGAGATGCTCGGCCAGCACGCCGGCGATCTGCGCGCCGCGCATGTACGCCCGCATCGATTGCGCACCGCTCACCCAGTCGTCGCCGCTCGCGCCTTCCATCGTCTCGTAGCCCTGGTCGAGCAGGATCACGATGGCGTTGCGATGGCGGGGTTCGATGACCGATCCGTCGCCCCGGTGGGAGTACCAGGCGTAGGTCGGGACCTGGCACACGCCGACCATGTCGCCGCCGAGGTGATGGGCCAAGGCCTTGACCGCCGCGGCGTTTCGGACCGGGTCGGTGGTCGAGGGGTCGACCTCTTCGGCGACCTCGCCGTCTTGGAACGGGACCATGGCGTCGATCTGTTCGACGTAGCTCTGTGCCTGCGGCGTCTTGTACGCGAACACCTTCACGTCGGCCTGGAACTTGGGGCCCATGTCGCCGTGCGCCGCTCGCGGAAAGCCGCCGGCCCGAACCGGCACTCGTTCGACCTCGTCGTCGATGATCAGCGTGGTCGGTTCGTCCACGCGCCGAATTCGTTCCATGGGATAGCGGCCCATGTGCAGCGGTCGGTGATCGCCGTTGAGACGTCCGATACCGGCCCGTGTTCCCCCGAGGCCGAGCCACCACGACGGTCCGAATGCCCGCAACCGGTCGGCCACGCCGCGGCGGGCGAGCGCACCGTCGGGGCGAAGCTCGAACCCGGTGGTGACCGCCGAGATCGCGAAGCCGCCGGACAGAAACGGGCATCGCAGCGTGAAGCCGCGCACCTCGACGAGGCCCGCTGCGACGGCAAGGGCGTCGAGGTCGACATCGGTCGCCGACGGCGTGTGAGCGGTGGCCGCGTGACCGAGGTTCCGGATGTAGTCGGCGGTGATCACGGCGAGTTCGGCCGCTCGCAGATCGGCGTTGATCTGGCGGGTTCCGTCGACCCAGTCATCACCCGGGGCGGACTCGCGATGGAGTCGTGAATGGGCGATGAGGGTCACGACCGCCCACTCGCCATCCGCCAGCTCCGCGATCCCGACCATGTCGGCATCGAGGAAGTACAGACCGGCCTTGAGGTGATCCGCTCGCTCCGCTGGATCGTCGGGCACCGGCGCCGCCGGACTCGGCTCCCCGAACCGCAGGCCGTCGCAGAGATCGATGTAGTCGCTGTAGGCACCGACCGCCGAGCGCGGCCCAGCAGCACGCGGTTCGGCGGGACGCGCGGGCAGGCGACGAATCGAGTCGTTGCGACTCTGAGAATCGGCTCCGCGAGGCAACCGTTCGAGTGGGTAAGGCCCGAGGTGCACGGGTCGCTTGCGGTTCGAGAACAGCTTCATCGCGGCCACCCCCACTGGTACCGTCGATCGAAGGGAGGGACCCGATGAGCCTGGCTGCGCTGCGAACGACCATGACCGAGCTCGGGTTTCTCGAGACCGCGGCCGACACCTACGAGGCGGTCAACCAGGGCAATCCGGTCCGCGTGCGCTACGTCGTGCCGACCTGGGACCTCGGACTCGAAGGCGGACACACGGCGATCAAGACCCAGGTCGAGACCCGCTTCGCCCGCCCCGCGGCCAGCGAGTTCCACCTCCACGAACGGGCCCGACTCCTCCTGGGACAGCGGCTCTCCACCAACGACGCCGACTTCGACCAGCGGGTGGTGATCCGTGCCGGTGCGGAGGCGACGCCCGTTTTCGGCGACGAGGTTCGACGAGCGATCCTCGACTACACGCGGTGGGTTCCGAGTCTCGATCTCGACCAGCGTCGCGCTGTCTCGTTGTTTCAAGGGCACGAGCCCGAGATCGCTCCCATCCGCAATGCCGTGTTCGCACAAGCGACGCTGATCGCCGTGATGCAAGCGCGCATCGATGCGCTCGGCCTTGCGTGAGACGCAGCCCCGAGCGTCACGCACCGTGATTGCCGACGTCCCAACCATTGGCGGCGAGCACTCTTCCGCCGAACTCCGTCGGTGATTCTTCGAGCTCGGTGGCCATCGTGTCGTTCCACCGGTTGAGGTAACCGAACAACGAGATGGTGGCGACGATGGCGGCGATCTGATCGTCGTCGAAGTACTTCTTGCACTCGGCGAAGTCATCGTCGCTCGCCGCGTTCGGCACCGACGCCCCATGGAGTGCGAGGCGCAAGGCCGCCCGTTCGGCATCGTCGAAGTGCTCGCTCGACTCGAAGGTCCACAGATCGGCCAGCTTCGCTTCGCTGACGCCGAGGCGCTCAGCGCTGTGGCCGGTGTGGGCTTGGCAGTAGCGGCAGCCGGCTGCACTGGACGCGACCTGGGCGACCATCTGCCCGAGGGCCGGCTCGATGAGACCATTCATGAACACGGTGCTGGCCAACTGCTGAAAGCTCTCGAGGAGGCCGGGCACGCGAGCCATCGTGAACATCGAGTTCGGCACGAAGCCCATGAACTGTTCGGTGAGAGCGAACCGATCGGCGTGTTCGGCGAGGTCGTCTCGTTGCAGTGGATCGATGCGGGCCATGACGAGCGACGGTACTCGCGAGCGCCAACGCGAGCCCGCTGGTCAGCGAGCCGTGACCGAGACCGGTACGGCTTCGAACCCGCGAAGCGTCATCCTCGGCCGCCGGACGAGCGGGCCGTCGAGTTCGATCGATGCGCACCGATCGATCAGCGCTCCGAACACTTCTTGCCCCTCGGCCCGAGCCAGGTTCGCTCCGAGGCAGTAGTGGATCCCCGACGCGAAGCTCATGGGCGGCCCGTCGTCGCGG
The DNA here is from genome assembly GCA_938008925.1 of uncultured Acidimicrobiales bacterium. Lineage (GTDB taxonomy): Bacteria > Actinomycetota > Acidimicrobiia > Acidimicrobiales > SZUA-35 > CALEWY01. Next base: position 3,183 of record CALLIQ010000241.1, on the reverse strand, counting down.
GTGATGTCGAACCGGTCGGGGTCGCGGAAGTGCGACGGATCACGATTGGCTGCGCCGAGCAACGTGACGACGCGCTGGTCGACGTCGACCGGCTCACCGAGCAGGTCGGCTGGCTCCATGGCCGAGCGAACGTCCAGCTGCACCGGCGAGTCCCATCGAAGCATCTCGTCGACGGCGCTGGTCACGAGCGAGCGGTCGGCCCACAGCTTCTCCATCTCCTCGGGGTTGCGGAGCAGGGCCCCCATGCCATTGCCGATCAAGTTGGTTGTCGTCTCGAAGCCGGCGGCGAACAACAGGGTGGCGACGGCAACCACCTCACCGTCGCTGAGGCGATCGCCGTCGTCGTCGACGGCGAGCATGTCGCTGAGCAGGTCATCGGCCGGTTCGGCACGGCGGGTGGCGACCAGATCGTCGAAGTAGGCACGCACCTCCTTGCCCGCTTCTTCCGAGGCCAGGAGGTCGTCGACGGTGGCGCCCGGCTCGATGCCGGCCGCCGATGCGGAAATGAGCGATCGGAACATCGGCCAATCGGGCTCGGGAACGCCGACCATCGTGCCGATCACGGCGACTGGCAGGGTGAACCCGATCCGGTCGAGCAGATCGCCACCACCGTCGGCGACAAAGGCGTCGACGACGTCTTCGGCCAACGTCCGGATCGAGCCGCGGAGTTGCTCGACCCGTCGCGGGGTGAAGGCCCGGGAGACCAGGCTGCGCTGCCGGGTGTGATGCGGCGGGTTCAGGAAGAGCATCGACGCCGCTTGCTTGTTGGCGATCGCCGCGTCCATCTGTCGCTGCCGAACCGCCAGCGCCTCGGGGTCGCTGCTGGGGATCATGCTCTCGCCACCCCGATTGCTCTTGCCGAATCGGTTGTCTCGCAACACCTCTCGGCAGTCGTCGAAGCGAGAAAGAAAGATCGCGCCGGTTCCGCTGTGATGCACCGGCGCATCGTTGCGGAGCTGGTGGTAGTAGGGCGTCGGATCGTCGATGCCCTCGTCGCTGAAGAAGATCTGGGCGAGTGCCTCGTCCGGGGTGATGGAAGCGAGCGTCATGGGAACGAGTGTGATGCAGCCATCGCCGATGAGCCAGACTGAGCGCCATGATCCCGATCCCGGACTCTCACATCGAGCTCGTCTCTCGACCGCTCGGATGCACGATCACGACGATCACGCCGGGCGGCTATCCGCAGACGACGGCGATGTGGTTCCTCTACGAAGACGGGGCGATCAAGTTCTCGCTCATCGAGCATCGCCGCAAGCTCCGCAACCTTCGTGCGAACCCTGCGTGCAACTTCTTCTTGATGAACCCGACGAACATGGGCAACGTGATCGAGGTGCGGGGCAACGCCATCATCGAGCCCGACCCGGACAAGGCATTCGTCGGCCGGGTGCGAGCGCAATACGGGGCCGACGGCCCACCCAGCGACGGGCCAGGCGACGATCGCTGGGTCGTCACGATCGACCCCGTTCGCATCAACACGATTCCCAGGAGCTGACATGAACGAGACACCCACTGCGATCGAGCTGGCAGAGACCGTCGAGGTCGCCCCCGGCGCGTACGCCTACGTGCAGCCGAACGGCACGTGGTTCATCAACAACACCGGCTTCATCGTCGGCGACGACGGTGTGATCCTCATCGACACCTGCTCGACCGAGGCTCGCACGAGAGCGATGCTCGACGCGGTCCGTGCCGTCAGCGATGCGCCGATCCGCACCGTGGTCAACACGCACCATCACGGCGACCACACCCACGGCAACTACCTCACCGCTCCGGCCCCGATCGTCGCCCACCAGCGCTGCCGGGAACTCGTGGCCGGCCTCGGCATCGACCACTACCCCACCGCGTTCGAACAACCCGACTGGGGCGACCTCGAGCTCGCGCCGCCGACGATGACCTTCGACGATCGCCTCGACCTCTGGGTGGGAGGCCGCGCCGTCGAGCTGCATCACATCGGCCCGATCGCTCACACCACGAACGACGTCGTCGCCTGGCTGCCTGACGATCGGGTGCTCTACACCGGCGACCTGGTGTTCCACCAGGGAACGCCCTTCGTGCTCATGGGATCGGTCGACGGCAGTCTCGCCTCGCTCGACACGATGCGCGAGATGGACCCCGCCGTCGTCGTGCCAGGACACGGCCCGGTGTGCGGGGTGGAAGTCTTCGACGAGATCGAGCGCTACCTCCGCTTCGTCAGGAGCACCGCAGAGCACGCCCTGGCCAACGGGCTCACGCCTCTCGATGCGGCCCGAGACACCGACCTCGGCGAGTTCGCTTCGCTGACCGACCCCGAGCGCATCGTCGGCAACCTCCACCGCTGCATGGCCGACCTGCAGGGCCCGGACACCGAGATGTCGATCGTCGCTGCGATCGGCGACATGATCACCTACTCGGGCAAGCCACTGCTCCCCTGCTCGGCCTGATCTGCTCGGCCTGATCTCACGATCGTGACCAACCAGCACCACTCACCGCTCGCCATCGCGAGGTTGGTGGTGCTGGTCGTGTTTCTGGCCGGGGCGGCGATCGCCCTGCTCGTGCTCGGAACCGACGGTCTTCGCGGCTTCATCGATGCGGCGGGATCGAGTCGGTGGGGGTTCGTCGCGTTCGTCGCCGCATACGCCATCGCCGTCGTGCTGTTGATGCCGGGGACGGTCGGCACCATGAGCGCCGGCGCGATCTTCGGGTTCAGCACGGGTGCGCTCGCCGCGATCGTCGGCGCGTCGATCGGGGCGACCGTCGCCTTCTTCGTCTCCCGGGGCCTCGGCCGCGATGGCGCCAAGCAACTCCTGGGCGACCGCCTGGCCGACGTCGACGACTGGGTCGCGGAGAATGACTTCGTGTCGATTCTCGTGCTGCGGCTGATGCCGATCGTTCCGTTCAGCGGGCTCAACTACGCGGCCGGGCTGACCGCGGCACGGCCCAGTCGCTATGTGGCGGCCACGATCATCGGCGTCGTGCCCGGCGTGCTGCTCGCGTCGGCGCTCGGCGATGCGGTGAGCGATCCGACGAGCCCCACCTTCGTGCTGCTGGTGATCGCCATCGCTCTTGCGGTGGCACTCAGTGTGGTGACGGCCCGGCGAATGCGTCGGCAACGATCGCTGTGACGGCTTCGGGCACGTCGTGATGCAAGAGGTGTCGAGCGTTCGCCACCATGACCGAACGAGCATTGTCGCCGATCGCTGACACGAC
>CALLIQ010000240.1 GCA_938008925.1 uncultured Acidimicrobiales bacterium | reverse complement strand
ACATCAAGCTCGACGACATCAACGATGGCTTCGAAGAAATGAAGACGGGCAACGTGGCCCGCAGCGTCATCACCTTCGACTGAGTCGTCTCGAGGTCGGACACCTCCAAGACAGCGACGCGCCCGCGCCCGCTGATTGATTCGGCGCGCTGCGATGCGCCGTCAGACTCACTTCAGGTCGCCCGTCTTCGCGCCGATCTCACACGGTGAGATGGAGGCGACACATCCCACCCCACCGCACGACGCGTCGACCGCGTCGTGGAACGCTCGACCTGGACTGGCGTTGGCGTTGCGGCTGGTGTCTGTCGTGCTGCCCGTCGCCGGCGCCATCGGCATCACCGTGGCGATCGCCCGTCTCTGGCCTGCTCCGGCCGAGCTGACACCCAGGATCGGGTGGCTCGCCACGCTGATGGTGGCGGCCACGATCGCCCTGCTGCTGATCGACCGCCTCGCCCGTCGGCTGCTGCCGCTGGCGACGCTCCTGCAGATGTCGCTGATCTTCCCCGACGCCGCGCCATCGCGCTTCACGGTCGCACTGCGTACTGGAACGACTCGCCAGCTCGAGCGGAGTATGAGCACGCGCATGGTCGACCCGACGACCGGACGACCGCTCGATCAGACCGAAGCCGAAGCGGCAAGCGCACTGCTCGAGTTGGTCGCCGCGCTGAGCAAGCACGACCGATTCACTCGCGGCCACAGCGAGAGGGTGAGGGCCTACGCCGCCCTCATCGGAGAGGAACTCGGCCTCGACGAGCTCGAGCTCTCGAAGCTCCAGTGGGCGGCCCTGGTCCACGACATCGGCAAGCTCGACGTACCCCAGGAGATCTTGACCAAGCCCGACGCCCTCACGCCGGAAGAGTTCGAGATCATCAAGACCCACCCCGCCGCCGGCGACCGGATGATCGAGCCACTTCGACCGTGGCTCGGCGAGTGGGCCGATGCGGTGGGTCAACACCACGAGCGACTCGATGGTGCCGGTTATCCAGCGGGGCTGCGAGGCGATCAGATCAGCCTCGCGGCGCGCATCATCTCGGTCGCTGACACCTTCGACGTGATCACCGCGGCACGGTCCTACAAGAAGCCGATGCCTGCAGAGCTCGCGAAGCAGGAGTTGACCCGGTGCGCTGGCACCCAGTTCGACGAGTCGATCGTGCGAGCCTTCCTCAGCATCTCGATCGGTCGGCTCCGATTCGCCATGGGCCCGCTGTCGTTCTTTGCGTCGCTTCCCTACGTCGGGGCCCTCACCGCTCCGGCGACGAGCGCTGCTGCCGCCGTCATCGTCGGGACCAGCGCTGCGCTCGGCGGCGGCGTGCTCATCGCCGATCGTCTCGATGCAACGCCGGCCGAGGTCGCCTTCGTCGACTCCGACAACCAGACCACCACGCCCGGCGACGCGCTCGACGAAACCACGGATGAGGATGGCGACCCGGTCGACATCGGCGACAGCATCGAACCGACACCGAATGACAGCGTCGACCCGACTCGTTCCACCCCGCCGACCTCGGTCGATGCTGCTGACGAATCTCCCGACGACGCCAACGACTCGCCGGGGACCTCGAGCGCCGCGTCGACGGACATGACCACGTCACCGACCACGAATGCACCAGCGACGACGGCAACGTCAACGACCGCGCCGCCGAGCACATCGACCACCCTCGCGACGACCACGACCATCGCTCCATGTACAGCCGCTCGGACGGGACAGAGCGACTGGTCCGGAGCCGATCTCACCGGCTGCGATCTCTCCGATCTGACGCTCGATGGCTTCTCGTTCGACGGAGCCGACCTGACCGGCGTGTCGTTCGCCGGCGCCACGATCACCAACGCCGACTTCCGCAACGCCACGATGAACGGTGTCGACCTCAGCGATGCGACCATCGATGCCAGCGACTTCACCGGCGCGGACCTCCGAGACGTCGTCGCCACCGGGGCGACCTTCACCGACGTGAACCTCACCAACCTGGACCTGACCGGGGCCACCTTCACCGGCGTCGTCGTGACCAATGGAAGCTTCCAGGGCTCGACGCTCACCGACGGCGACTTCTCCGGCCTCACCCTCAACAGCTCGGATCTTCGAGAGGTCGAAGCGGGAGGAGCCACATTCGTCGGCGCCCAACTGTCTGGCGCGTGGATGTGGGACGCGAACTTCGCGAACGCCGACTTCACATCGGCCAAGCTCACCACCGCGGACCTCTCCCGAAGCGACTTGACCGCAGCCGTGCTCGTCGGAACCGCGCTCGACTCCTCGAACCTCGACGCCACCATCGTCGCCGGTGCCGACCTGTCGGGGGCCGACCTCTGGAATGCCCAGAACCTGCCCACCGGAGCGGCGACGGCGACGTGGAACGCCACGAAGTGCCCGAACGGAATCGTGGGTTCGACCAACTGCTATCCCTGACCAGCGGATCAGCGACCTACGCTCGATCCATGGACATGATCTACAACCGTCTCGGCCGCTCAGGACTGCGCGTCAGCGCGCTCTCCTACGGCTCGTGGGTCACCTTCGACGCCCAACAGGGGCTCGGTGACGTCGTCGAATCGATACAGGCCGCGTGGGATGGTGGCTGCAACT
>CALLIQ010000239.1 GCA_938008925.1 uncultured Acidimicrobiales bacterium | reverse complement strand
AGAACGCTGCCTGCATGGCGTTGACGGGATAGCTGGCCATGCCACGGCGGCGGCTGGGGTTTGTGCTGTTCTCGTCGTACTCGCCATCAAGCACGAGGCTCTGCATGCCGGCGATCTCGGTCCAGAGTTCCATGACGTCCCGGTGGTATTCAGACCAGAACATTTTGTTGGTGGCGCCAATGGCGGCGACGCCCGGGTCCTTTTTCTTGTTCACCGTGGCCGACAGGCTGCGGAGGCCGTTGATGCGCATGATCTGCACCTTCGAGTGGGCCGCGGCGAGACGCTGACGGATCACGGGATCGTCGAGTTTGCCGTGGGTCTTCGCCTCTTCGATGATGGCGTCGAGCTCGATCTCGAAGCGACGGTGCGACGTGGTCGCGCTGGTCCCTCGCTCGAATCCGAGCGTGGTCATCGCGACCTTCCACCCGTTGTTGAGACCGCCGACGACGTTGTCCTTCGGGCACTTGGCGTCGGTGAAGAACACCTCGTTGAACTCGCCCGAGCCGTCGACCTGCTGAATCGGCCGGACCTCGACGCCGGGCTGATCCATGGGGACGAGGAGGTAGGAGATGCCCGCATGCTTCGACGCGCTCTGATCGGTGCGGGCCAGGAGGAAGACATAATCGGCGTGCTGTGCCTGGGTCGTCCACACCTTCTGGCCGTTGATGACCCACTCGTCACCATCGAGCTCGGCCTTGCACTGCAGAGCGGCGAGGTCGCTGCCTGCGCCCGGCTCGGAGAAGCCCTGACACCAACGGGTCTGGCCGGCGAGGATGCCCGGCAGGAACTGCTTCTTCTGCTCTTCGCTCCCCCACTGGAGGATGGTCGGGCCGACCAGCGTGTCGCCGAAGAAGTCGCCACGCATCGGAGCCCCGACCTTGGCGAACTCCTCGTTCAGGACGACCGACTGCATCGTCGTCAGGCCCTTGCCGCCGTACTCGGTCGGCCACGACGCGCAGATCCATCCGCCCTCGAACAGCTTCTTGGTCCACTCGACGTTGAACGCCTCGCGCTCCTCATCGCTCATCTCGAAGTCGTCGTCGGTCCACCCGGCCGGCAGGTTCTCGCCGAGCCAATCGCGAATGTGGGTCCGAAACTCTTCGGCTTCTGCGGGGTAATCGAGGTCCATTCCTCCATCTTGACCGCTCGGTCAAGTTTCTGACAACCCGACGTTCGGCCCAACCGGCTCGGGTCCGATCGGTCACGCCAGGCGGAGCTGCTGGGGCGACCCCTCTTTGACGATCAGGCCCTTCGCTTCGAGGTCGAGTTTGACGGTCGTGGTGTACCAACCGACCGACGCGTCGACCCACATCTCGGCCGGCGTGCGCTTCTCGACCTCGCTCCGGAGCTCGGCCAACGGGAGTACGCCAGCCTCGTCGATCGCATCGAGGATCGCCGCTCGCACGGGTTCGTAGATCGCCCGGCTGATCCGCATGTCGTCCCTGCCGGTGTTCGGATTCTGCATCATCACTCGGTCGTCATTCATCAACCACTCCTTCATTCACGGCCAACCTGTCCGAATCCACCTCTGAGGAAAAGCATGACTATTCGGCACATGCTTTTCGGACAGGTGGGCGTTCGACTCGCCCTCGCCCACCTGTCACGTCTCTGAGACAAACGGTGACTTTTTGCCACATATCTATTTGTTGTATGTCTCATTGATATAGGATGCGGAACGTGGCTGCAACCCCTGATGCATCGGAAAAAGACGACGAGGTCGACTTGCCGGCAACGGCATTCGCCGTTCTCGGACTCCTCACCTTCGGGCAGGACCTGTCGGGCTACGAGCTGCGCGGCTGGTCGAAGGGAAGCTTCCGACACTTCTACTGGTCTCCCGCGCAGAGCCAGATCTACCGGGAGCTGAAACGGCTCGAGGCGGCGTCGTTCGCCGAGAGTCACCCCGTCGCTCAGCAGGATCGGCCCGACAAGATCGCGTACCGGATCACTCCAGCGGGCGAACAGGCCCTGGCCCGCTGGGTCGAGAGTCAACCCGTCGACCGCCCCGTGCTGAAGCACCACCCGGCGATCCGGCTCTTCTTCGGCCACATGGTCGACCCCGCCGTGCTGATCGACATCGTGACCGAGCACCGCGAAGCCCTGGTCGAGACACTCGACGATCTCGAGATGCAAAGCGTCGCCCTCACCGGCGAGCCGACGTCCGGGCTGTCTCCGCTCGTGTTCGACTGGGCCGCCGAGATCCACCGAGGCGATCTTCGGGGGACCGACCTCGTCCTGAAACGGCTCGCCCAGTTGCTTTGACTCCCGACTCGCCCGGCTGCGCCAGCAAGACCGTCACACCACCTCGGTACGGTTGAGCGCATGGACGCACTCGTCGTGGGAGATGACGGACAACCCCGTTGCAGCTGGGGCTCATCGTCGGAGGACTACATCCACTATCACGACACCGAGTGGGGACGGCCGACGACCGACGAGCGCACACTCTTCGAGAAGATGTGCCTCGAAGGCTTCCAGTCCGGCCTCTCGTGGATCACCATCCTGCGCAAGCGAGAAGCCTTCCGTGAGGTCTTCGCCAACTTCGACGCTGCCACCGTCGCCGGCTACGGCGAGGCCGAGGTCGCCGAGCTGCTCACCGACGCTCGCATCATCCGTCACCGGGGCAAGATCGAGGCGACGATCAACAACGCGCAAGCACTCCTCGAGCTCCACGATTCAGGCCGGACGCTCGCTGGTCTCATCTGGTCCTACGAGCCCGACGAGGCAGAGCGGCATGTCTGGGGCGACGTCCCGGCAACGACTCCGGAGTCGACCGCGCTCTCGAAGGAACTCAAGAAGCTCGGGTTCCGCTTCGTCGGCCCAACGACTGCGTACGCCGCGATGCAGGCCATGGGCGTGGTGAACGACCACTTCGTCGGGTGTGCCGAGCGTGCTGCGTGCGACGCCGAACGCAAAGCACTGACCAGGCCCGAAAAGTAGGGCTCAAGAATCATGCCCCTAGGAACCGTTACCTAGGTCATGCAGCCGCTCGTCGATCTTCACCACATCGCCGGGCTCACCGCCGGAAGCTCGATCGAGCTCCGCCCGGGCACCTACCACTTCGGGCCGACCGATCACGCGGTCGATGCATCGGTCGGACTCGCTCGCCACCACGCGGAGGCACTGCCGTTCACGCTGACGATGACCGCCGACGGTCGCGTGCAGTTCGCTGCGCCCAAGGCTCTCGATCGCAGCCACGACGACGCGATCGCGTTCGAAGCCGAGAGCGTGTGCGTCGACGGTGAGCCGGTTCGCTTCGCACCCGACGTCCGAGGCGCCATCATCGATGCTGGCCCGTCTCGATTCCGCGTCACCGGCGGGGCCATCGACCATGCCTTCGATGCGCCGATCGCCGTACCCGATCGAGGCTTCACCGACGGCGCCGACGCCCCCGATT
>CALLIQ010000238.1 GCA_938008925.1 uncultured Acidimicrobiales bacterium | reverse complement strand
ACGGTCGATCGACGAAGTGCTGATAGTCCTCCGACCACACGGTGTCGAAGGCGGCCCGCTTGAACTCGTAGGTGAGCGGGTTGATCTTGGCCGACACGTAGTAGTCGCAGAACGACCAGACGAGAAAGTGACCGAAACCGGTGATGAAGAGAAGAACGAGGAAGCGCCCTGCCCGATCGGGCTCGTCGATCGACGTCGCCAGCTCCGCCAGGAAATACGGATGGAGGGCGGGCAGGGTGGCAGCGACTGCTCGGAGCACCGTGGCGATCGCGACCGGCCCGCGGTGGCGGGCGAGCATGGAGCGCAGCGCGGCGAACGAACGATCGTCCCTGTCGGCGGAACGATTCGACAGGCCGAGCATCGTCGCAGACTACTTCTCGTCGCTCGCCGGCACCCTTGGATTACGGGTCACCTGAACCCGCCGGTCTCAACCCCGCCAGAGCGGCCGGGTCAGACACGTCGGTCCGCCCTCGCAGGGAATGCAGAGCTCGTCCGCTTCGAACGCCGTCACCACGCACCCCGCGTCCCCCATGAGTGCATGCGTCTGCTCGAACCCTGCGATCGCCAGCACCTCACCCGGCGCGGTCGCCAACACGTTGAGGTTGAGTCCGAGGCTCGCATCGAACTCTTCGGCGGGTGCGGCGAGCAGCCTGTAGCCCAAGTCGAGCATGGTCTGACGAAGTGCCACCGGCAGCAACGGCAGGTGCACGAGAGCGAGATCGTCCGCGAGGGGACTCACGAGCGACATGAGGTGCAGGCATGCCTCTGGCCCATGGTGGAACGGCAGGTCGAAGACGGCGAGATCGATGCCTCGGGGTTCGACGATGGCTGCGAACTGGTCGATGCCGGCCTGGTTGGTTCGGAACCCGCGGCCGACCGCGATCGTGTGATCGTCGAGCCAGAACATGTCGCCACCCTCGATCACCCCCGGCGCCTCGATGCGTCCGAGCACCGGCAGACCGATCCGCTCGTAGAACCGCTCGTGCAGCTCGGCTTCGCCGGATCGAAGCGCCTTGCCGGGGCGAAGCACGATCGCACCATCGGCGATCGTGAAGGACGGGTCGTAGGTGAAGATCGAGTCGGCCAGGCCATCCTGCTCGGCGGGATCGTCGAGCCACTCGACGTCGGTGCCGCACGCTTCGAGGAGCGCGACGAACGCGTCGAACTGTGCGGTCAGCCGAGCGGCGTCGGGTTGCTTCGCGTAGTGCCACACCACAGGATCCGCTTCGAGAATCGCCGTCGGACGACGCATCGCGACCCGATGGAGGAAGGCGACGCTCGAGGACACGCCGAAGCTGCTCATCGCTGCGGTTTAGCACGCAGCGTCGCTGTTTTAGGCCGCCGTGGCCGAGCGAGCACAATCCGTGGCATTTCGCCCGATTTCTCGCGACTTCGCACCCGCCGCGGCGTCCTGATCACAAGCGTGTGTGAAAGGGAGAACAAAGCAAGTGGGCGACAACAGTCAATCCTCACCCTGGCGATGGGTCGAGGCAACGATCACGGCGGCTCTGTGGGCGGCACCCACCGGGTTGATCTCGATGTGGATGGACGAACGCACGGTGGCCCTGCGGCCTCTCGTCGTCGTCGCAGCGCTCGCTGGCATCGTCGGCTACGCCCTGTCCCTGCCGCTCTCACCCGGCCGGTCGCGCATCGCCAAGACGGCGACGGCGCAACGAATCACGACTGCGGTCGCGGCCACGATGATCGGCGCAGCCGCGGCATCGATCGCAGGGGTGCTCACCATCTCGACCCTCGCCATCGCAGTCACCGGTGTCTTGTCTTGGCTGGTGCTCGCCGTCGCCACGGGCCTCTTCCCCATCCCCGTTCTCTCGGCGCTCGAACCTCGCTCGACGACAGCGACGCCTTCGACACCATCCGGCGACCGCGGTGCAGCGGTCACTGCGTGGCCGAAGCGAGTGGTCGACATCGTCGGTGCAACGGTCGTGTTGATCGTGTCCGCTCCGGTCTTGCTCATCACCGCCATCGCCATCAAGGCGTCCGACAGCGGGCCCGTCTTCTTCCGCCAGACCCGGATCGGGCGAGACGGCAACGAGTTCGCAATGCTGAAGTTCCGCTCGATGGTGACCAACGCCGAAGCGCTTCGGTGTGAGCTCGAGGATCAGAGCGAACGCTCCGGCCCCCTGTTCAAGATGTCCGACGACCCTCGCATCACCACGGTCGGCAGCATCATCCGTGAGCTCTCGATCGACGAGCTCCCCCAGCTCATCAACATCGTCCGGGGCGACATGAGCCTCGTCGGTCCCCGTCCGGCCCTGCCCGACGAATTCGACCAGTTCGACGAACGGCTCAAGCGCCGGGTCGTCGTGACCCCGGGCCTCACGGGACTCTGGCAGGCCGAAGCTCGGTCCGACGCCAGCTTCGACCGCTTCCGGGAACTCGACCTGCGCTACGTGGCGTCTGCTTCGCCGCTGCTCGACTTCATGATCCTGCTCGCGACCGTGGGCGATGTCCTCACCGCCGTCTTCCGGGTTCCGCTTCGAGCGATCGGACTCACCGCCGGCCGCAGCGACGGGATCGTGGCCGACTCTGCTGCAATCGTGGACCTCCGCAGCGGTGAGGCGACGCTCGACCTGCGCACGACGCTCTCGATTGAAAGCACCGTTCCCGATCAAGCAGCCTGACCGAGAACGGGCTCGACTGAAGGAGCCTTCGACCTACGGATGCAGAGACTCGAGCACGGTGAGGGCGAGGGCGCTGTCTTCCGACGCCTCGCCCAGGTAGGTCAAGATCAAGAAGCCCACGAACACGGCGAGCAGCACGCCTCCCTCGAAGCGGCCGATCGTGCGGCGGGCGAACATCAAGACGAAGACGCCGATACACACGGCGAGCATGACGTAGAGGTCGCTTCCAACGAGCGAGGGGTCGCTCACCGTGCCATCGCCGAGCAAGCCGACGACGGCGCCGACCGCGAGCGAGTTGAACAGGTTCGAGCCGAGCAGGTTGCCGACGATCAGCTCGTCGTGGCCGGCTCTGGCCGCTGCGACGGCGGTGACGAGCTCGGGAAGCGACGTGCCGATCGCAACGAGAGTGACGCCAACGAAGCCGTCGTTGAAGCCCAGCTCGTCGGCCACGCCGGTTGCGCCCCAGACCAGCACGTAGGCGCCACCGACGGTCGCCACGAGACCGATGATCGTGCGAAGGGCGGCTCCGCCGACGGAAGCATCCTCATCGAGGTCTTCGGTGACCTCGTCGACGAGTGCTGTGTTCGGTCCCGTCTGGCTGATCAACAGATACAGACCGACGAACATGAAGACGAGGAGGGCGAGCCCTTCCAGCCGGCTGATGCCGCCCTGCAAGAGCAATGCGAACACCACGGCACCACCCGTGGCCAGCGGTGCCTCACGCCGCAGCACCGACGAATCGATGCGAAGGGCGATGAGGAGGGCGGCTGCTCCCAGGATGAGCGACAAGTTGGCGATGTTCGAGCCGATGATGTTGCCGATGCCGAGGTCGTCGTCGCCCTGGGTGGCAGCGATGCCGGACACGACCATCTCCGGCGCACTGGTGCCGAAA
>CALLIQ010000237.1 GCA_938008925.1 uncultured Acidimicrobiales bacterium | reverse complement strand
GTGATGATCAAGTCACCGAGGAGCAGGTGTCGGACCAGCAAGTCGACGAGGCGCCATCGGATGAGTCGGGCGGTGAGACGACCGGCGACGACACGCCCGACGACGCAACGACTGACGACGACACGGAGATCACGCCCATCGAGCGTCCGCTCGACGCGGTCGCCGTCAACGACGTCGGTGCGGGAATTCGACCGTTGCTGTCGTGGTCTGCGGTCGACGGCGCGACGCTCTACCGAGTGGTCGTGGTCGATGCTGACGGGGCGCCCTACTGGGCGTGGTCGGTGCCCGAGACAGAGGTCTTCGTCGGAGGCGTCGAGAACGCCGAACTGCCCGGCGCCCTGGTGGTCGAGGCGATGACCTGGTCGGTCGCCGCCCTCGACGCCGACGGCATTCCGCTCGCTCTCAGCGATCCAGCGCCGCTCACGCCCTAGAGCGAGTTGGCAAGCACGTTGGCGTAGGCGTCGTAACCAGACGCCGTCGTGTGAAGCGAGTTCGCAGCGACGGAGAAGAGGCTCCACGGCACGAAGTCGACGTCGTTCACGTAGCGAAGGCCGCTCGAACCGGTCTGGCACGCCCCACGATCATCGAACGCTGCCTCCGGGTTCACGAACGACACGTCGCCCGGCGCAGCGGCGGCCGCACGGTTGACCGCTGCCTCGAGCGAGTCGTTGAGGCTGCGGGCGATGCGGTCCATGTAGTCGGCCTCGTTGCGGTCGATGCCGGTCATGCCCGAACAGCCCGGCGTGCGTTGCATGAGCTCGGGGTAGCCCAGCACCCGAACGGTGGCGCCGGGTCGGGTGGAGGTGATCTCGGCGACGAGCGCTTCGAGCGCGTTGGCCGTGGCGGTTTCGTTCGCGACCTGGTTGCGGCTGCGCTTCTCGCAGCTCCAGTCCCAGAGGATGCAGCGGGTGACGAGGCCGACCCACGACTCGCCTCGGTTGGTGCGCAGGTCGTTGCCGCCGGCGGTGAACACGACGAGAGTGCCCGAACCGTCGCCGGGGATCTGATCGACGACCGCCCGGTACTGGTTCACGACGTCGGGGATCTCAGCACCACCGCAGGCGGCGAACACGAGCGGCACGCCAAGCCCGGAGGCGAGCTGACCGCCCGGGGTGATCGACGGGCGAGATCGCGTCGAGTCGTCGCACGAGCCGCCGTCGGCCGGCACCGAGGACGAGAGCGCCCCGAACCCGGCTGAGTACGAGTCGCCCAGTTGGACGACCTGATCGATCGATCCGGCGCTCTGCGACGATGCCGGCGTGATGCCAACCACCGCCGTGAGTGCTGCGAGGACGGTGATGAACGGGACCGCAATTCTCCGAGCCATTCGGGACACAGTAGTGTCGTCGCCGATGACAGCTGAAGGCGCCAACGAATCCGTCGACGACCCACCCGGCTACGACGTCGCCGCCGTGAATCGGTGGGTCGACGAGAACGTCGAAGGGTTGACGCCCCCGTTCACGTGGACCCAGCTCGAGGGCGGCCACTCGAACCTCACCTATGCCCTCGTGGATCAGAACGGCGAGAAGGCCGTGATCCGACGGCCTCCGCAGGGTGAGTTGTTGCCGAAGGCCCACGACATGGGCCGTGAGTTCAAGGTGATCTCGGGACTCGGTCAGACCGACGTTCCCGTTCCCGTCGCCTACGGCTATTGCGAAGACCCATCCGTCACCGGCGCGCACTTCTATGTGATGAGCCAGGTCGACGGCAAGGCGATGTACACCGACGAGATGGTCGAGGAGTGGCTCGACATCCCGGCCCGCAAGCGCCTGGGTGAGAGCTTCGTGTCGACCCTCGCCGCCCTGCACTCGGTCGATCCGGCCGACATCGGGCTCGACGATCTCGGTCGACACGACGGCTACGTCGCCCGCCAGCTCCGCACCTGGTACGGCTCATGGGAGTTCTCCAAGGAAGCGGCCGAGTACGACGACGACCGCATCCACCAGCTCCACACCGAGCTGTCGGCCGCGATGCCGGAACAGGGCCCGGCCCGCGTCGTGCACGGCGACTACGGGTTGCACAACTGCATGGTCGGCCAAGACGGTGCGCTCACCGCCGTGCTCGACTGGGAGATCGCCACGCTCGGCGACCCGCTCGCCGACTTCGCGTACTCGCTCAACGCCTGGGGCGATCCCGACTCCGAGCCCTCCCCCGCCATGCATTCGGGCGCCACGCGAGCACCCGGCTTCGACGGGCCAGCCGTGATGATCGAGCGCTACGAGCAAGCGACGGGCGCCGACCTGAGTCAGCTCAACTACTACCGGGCGTTCAACTACTTCAAGACCGCCTGCATCTTGCATGGCGTCTACTCGCGCTACCTCGAGGGCAAGAAGAGCACCGAGGGCATCGACGTGCCGCTCCTCAAGGAGCGAATGATCGCCACGATTGACCTCGCGGTCGATCTCTGGGAGTAGCTCAGCCCGTCAGCGCGGCGAGGACTCGGTCGTTTTCTTCGACCGACGACACCGTGATGCGGATGCCTTCGCCGGGGAAGGGTCGGGTGACCAGACCCTTCTTCTCGAGGTCGACGCAGGTGTCCATCGAGGCATCGCCGAGCGGGAGCCACACGAAGTTGGCGTGTGCGTCTGGCACCTCGTGGCCAGCGGCACGCAGCGCCTCGACCATGCGGGTTCGTTCGGCCTTGATGTCAGCGACACGCGCCATGACTTCGTCGTCGGCCTCGATCGATGCGATGGCCGCTTCTTGGGCCATGCCGTTGACGGCGAACGGGAACAGCGTCTTGTCGACGTTCTCGATCACCTCGGGATGGCCGACGGCGTAGCCAACACGAAGCGCTGCGAGCCCCTGCGCCTTTGAGAAGGTACGGGTGATGAACAGGTTCGGATGGTGTGGCAGGACGTCGCTGATCGGGTTGCCCAATGCCGGGTCCATGAACTCCCGGTAGGCCTCGTCGAGCACGACGATGACGTGGTCGGGCACGGACTCCATC
>CALLIQ010000236.1 GCA_938008925.1 uncultured Acidimicrobiales bacterium | reverse complement strand
CTGGTGTGGACACCGGGATTGCGGCCTGATGCGACGTGCGGTTGTCGCGACCCTCGAGCGAATCGCGCAGCGTCAGCTTGTAGGCCCGGCCGTCGCTTCTCACCCGCATTCGAACCGACTCGACACCTGCGAGGGTTCCCTCGGCGATCGGCAAACGGAGCGAGGCAAACCCACCCCCATCGGTGTTGATCGTCCCGGTGAAGGTCATGACCGAATCGGCGAAGACGGCACCACCGGCCGATCGGCCGCCCATCACGTCGTCGTTGACGACCAGCCAGGCGTCGATTTCGGCCTGGGTCTCGAACTCGGTGAGTCGCACACACCCCGCAATCGTGGTCTCGGCACTCTCATCGGGATCTGGCGTTGGCTCGGTGGTTGGCTCGTTCGTTGGTTCGTTCGCTGATTCGCTTGTCGTCACGGGTTCCTCCGACGTTCGTTCGGTGGTGATGGTCGGATCGGCGACGACCGTCGCCTCGTTGACATCGTTCGACTCGGTGGCATCGGGCGCTTCGCCAGCATCGGCTGGTTCGGAGGATGCGTCGGATGTCCCCGCACACGCGGACGCGACCAGCACCACGGCGAGCACGGCGGCTCGTCCCGATCGAGCAAACGGGTTGATCATCCACGTGGAGGATACGAAGTGGACACCGATCAGCCTTGTGGGTGACGACCGCACGCACGGCTGCCACTACCTTCGACCCCATGATGCAGCGACTCAGCGCCTGGGCGATCGCCCATCCCCGCGTGGCCGACGCCCTGGTCGCGCTGTTCTTCGTGAGCATCCTGATCGCCGTCGGTTACTCGCTTCGGGGCACCGAGAGCGAGATCGAGGCGCCGTGGCAGTGGGTGGTGTTGATCCTCCCCGCCGTCGCACTGTTGTGGCGACGAAGCGCACCGATCGCCGCGATCGCCATGGGAACGTTCGCCACCATCGTCGCCTGGTTTCTCGACGTCCCGAACTTCGCTCTCGAGGCGTCGGTGCTCTGCTACTCGGCCGTCGTGTATGGCCCCCCGGCGGTCGGCCGCCGTTGGGCCTTCGCCTCGACCGCTGCCCTCACGTCCTTTGCCGCCTTTGGTGTGGCCAGCGGTGAAGCCGACCCGTATGTGATCCCCGTGGTCGCAGCGACCCTCGCCGTCGCCATCTTCCTCGGCATGAACGTCCTCACCGCGTCCACCGAGCTCGAGCACTCGCTCCAACGTGCGGCCGACCTCGAACGGATGCAGGCGCACGAAGCCCGCCACGCCATCGCCGACGAACGAGCCCGCATCGCACGAGAACTCCACGACGTCGTCGCCCACGGTCTCTCGGTGATCGTCGTCCAGTCGGGTGCCGCCCAACGCATTCTCGAGACCGACACCGACGGCACGCGCCACGCCCTCAGCCAGATCGAATCGGCGGCCCGACAGTCGCTCACCGAGATGCGACAGGTGCTGGGTGTGCTCAGAACCGAAGAGGCTGACGCTCGCCGGCCGGCGTCGGGGGCCGACGACATCAGCGATCTCGTCACGTCGTGTCGAGAGAACGGTCTCGACGTAGAACTGTGGGTCAGCGGCGACGTTCGACCGCTTCCGGCAACGGTCGACACCGGCGCCTACCGAATCGCCCAGGAGGCGCTCACCAACGTGTTGAAGCACGGCGGGCCAAAGGCGACCGCCACCGTCAACCTCCACTACGGCGATGAGTTTCTTCACCTCACGGTGGTGGACGACGGGCGTGGCGCGGCGGCGGAGAACGGCAGCGGCCACGGCCTACTTGGCATGCGCGAGCGAGTCGAGGTCCTCGACGGAACGATCCGTATCGGTCCGGTGATCGGCGGCGGCTTCGAGGTCGATGTCACCATTCCCGTGGTCACCGCGGCGCAATCGACACCATCGACACCGAGTCAGACATCGTGATCCGCATTCTGCTGGTCGACGATCAGGAGCTGGTCAGAACCGGCTTCCGCATGATCCTCGAGACGGAGCCAGATCTCACGGTCGTCGGTGAGGCCGTCGATGGTCGCGCCGCGCTGGAATGGTTCGACACGAACCATTGCGACGTGGTGCTGATGGACGTCCGCATGCCCGAGCTCGATGGCGTCGAAGCGACGGCGGGCGTCGTCGCCATGCCCGAGAGCCCGAAGGTCATCATCCTCACCACCTTCGACCTCGACGAATACGTCTTCGCCGCGATTCGAAACGGAGCGAGCGGCTTCTTGCTGAAGGACACGCCGGCCGACGATCTCGTCGACGCGATCCGCATCGTCGCTGCCGGCGATGCGCTGCTGGCGCCGTCGATCACCAAGACTCTCATCGAGCAGTTCCAGGCCGGCTCGGCCGCCGTTCCCGCCGACGCACCACCTCCGCCTGGCTTGGCCGACCTCACCGAGCGCGAGGTCGAAGTGCTGGTCGAGCTCGCCAAGGGGCGCTCGAACGTCGAGATCGGTGAGGCCCTCTACGTCAGCGAGGCCACGGTGAAAACCCACGTGGGTCGGGTGTTGTCGAAACTCGGGGTCCGCGACCGGGTCCAGGCGGTCGTTTTGGCCTACGAGTCCGGGTTGGTTCGCCCCGGGGCGTGACCCCCGGTCGGGTCCCGCCCGACCGATACCGTCGGGGCGGTGAGCCAACCGACGAACCCCTCCACCCAGACGCCCGCTTCGGACACCGAGCCGGCACCATGGTGGCGTCGAGGTGTCGTCTACCAGGTGTACGTCCGCTCCTTCGCCGACGGAAACGGCGACGGCACCGGAGACATCGCCGGACTCCGTTCACGGATTCCCTATCTCGCCGCTCTCGGCATCGATGCGATCTGGATCAACCCCTGGTATCGATCACCGCTCGCCGACGGCGGCTATGACGTCGCCGACTATCGAGCGATCGAGAGCCGCTACGGAACCATCGAGGAGGCGGAGGCGCTGCTGGCCGAGGCGAAGCAGGCCGGCATCCGCGTCATCGTCGATCTCGTTCCGAACCACACGTCCGAAGAGCACGCGTGGTTCGTCGAAGCCCTCGCCGCAGAACCGGGGAGCGCAGCCCGAGCTCGCTACCACATCCGCCCCGGCAAGGGCCCCGGCGGCGCGGAGCCGCCCACCGACTGGACCAGCGTCTTCGGCGGCCCGGCCTGGAGCCGGCTCCCCGACGGGGAGTGGTACCTCCACCTGTTCGACTCGAGCCAGCCCGACCTGAACTGGGACAACCCCGAAGTCCAGGCCGAGTTCCTCGACATCTTCACGTTCTGGCTCGATCGGGGCGCCGATGGTTTCCGCATCGACGTCGCCCACGGGATGGTCAAGGACATGGCCTTCCCCGACCTCGGTGCCTCGACCGACGCGCTGCTCGGCGGCGCCACGATCGACGACCACCCGTTCTGGGACCGCGACGGTTTGCACGAGATCGTGCGTGGCTGGCGCTCGCTCCTCGATCGCTACGACGATCGCATGATGGTGGCCGAGGCCTGGGTGGCGAGCGCCGAACGCCTCGCCCGCTATCTCCGCCCCGACGAGTATCACCAGTCGTTCAACTTCGACTTCCTCGGCACCGACTGGGACGCCGCTGAATTCCGCCGCATCGTGACCGAGGCGGTCGCCGAAGCTGCCAACGTCGGCTCGACGCCGACGTGGGTGTTGAGCAATCACGACGTCGTGAGACACCCAACCCGCTACGGCTTGCCGAACGGGACCGACTGGCGAACGTGGCTCCTCGACGGGCCGCACGACATCCTCGAAGCCGACCTCGGCGCCCGTCGTGGGCGCGCCGCCAACCTGATGATGCTCGCCCTCCCCGGCTCGTCGTATCTCTACATGGGCGACGAGCTCGGCCTTCCAGAGGTCTGGGACCTTCCGCTCGACGTGCTCGACGATCCGGTCTGGGAACGCTCGGGTCACAAGGCCAAGGGGCGCGACGGTTGTCGTGTACCCCTGCCGTGGCAACGCGAGGGCTCCTCGCTCGGCTTCGGCGACGGCGACGCGTGGCTCCCTCAACCGGCCGAGTGGTCCGGCCTTTCGGTCGAGGCTCAAACCGGCGATCCCGACTCGACGCTCGAACTCCACCGCCGAGCGCTCTCGGTCCGCCGCACCGAGCTGGTCGACAACGAAACGATCGAGTGGGTCGACGCACCAGCCACTGTGCTCGCCTTCGAGCGTCCGACCGGCTCTGACGGCACGAACGGCTCGATCCAGTGTTGGGTCAACATGGGCGACGAGCCGATCGAACTGCCGGCCTTCACCGAGCTGCTGGTCGCGTCGGACCCCGACCAGGACGACGACACGCTGGCCCCCAACGCCGCCGTCTGGCTCCGCTAAGGGCCCCTCGGGGCTCGCCATCGCGCATCAACCCTGAGATGGACGGCCAATCAACCGATTGACCGACGACATGTCGCCGGCCCTCCCGTAGGTTCAGGGGTATGAATTCCATGCCCTCGCCCGCACCTCAAAACGCTCCCGCCGCACAGGCCGCAGCCCAAGCCGTCGGAGCCTCCAAGGTCTATGGCTCCGGTGACACCGAAGTCCACGCCCTACGCAACGTCTCGGTCGACTTCGAAGCCGGCCGCTTCACCTCGATCATGGGACCGTCCGGCTCCGGCAAGTCCACCCTCATGCAGTGCATGGCCGGTCTCGATCGCCTCACCGGCGGTGAGAGCTACATCGGTGGCGTGCCGATCTCGAGCCTCAACGACAAGCAGCTCACGATCCTTCGACGAGAGAAGATCGGCTTCATTTTTCAGGCGTTCAACCTCATTCCGACACTCACGACGCGCGAGAACATCACCCTCCCGCTCGATCTCGCCGGCTCGAAGGGCGACCCGGCGTGGATCGACGAAGTCGTGCAGACCGTCGGTCTCGCGGACCGTCAGACGCACCGCCCCAACGAGCTCTCCGGCGGCCAGCAGCAACGCGTCGCCGTCGCACGTGCGCTCGCCAGCCGTCCCGACATCATCTTCGGCGACGAACCGACCGGAAACCTCGACTCCAAGACTGGCGCCGAGATTCTCGAGTTCATGCGCCAGGCGGTGCGCGAACTCGGCCAGACCATCGTGATGGTCACCCACGACCCGGTCTCCGCCTCCTACTCCGATCGAGTGTTGTTCCTTGCCGACGGCCAGATCGTCGATGAGATGCACGACCCGACCGCCGATGGCGTGTTCGACAAGATCAAGTCGCTGGGAGACTGATCATGCGCAAACTCATCCTGCGCGGCATCGCCGCCAGCAAGGGCCGCCTGGCCCTCACCATGTTGTCGATCATCTTCGGTGTGGCGTTCGTGTCCGGCAGCTTCGTGCTCGCCGACAGCCTGCGCTCGGTGTTCGACAAGGTCAGCGAAGACATCTTCGCCGGCACCGACGCCGTCGTCCGGGCGACCGAAGGTGACTTCACCAACTCGGAGAACCCACCTCGCTTCGACGAGAGCATCGCCACGTCGCTCACCGAGGTGGAGGGCGTCGCCGCAATCGAGGCCGGCATCTCCGGGTTCGAATCCATCTACACCGTCGGCGACGACGGCGAGGTCGTCCGCCCCCAGGGCCCACCGGTCTTGACCTTCTCCTGGGCAGGCCCGAGCGAACTCTCGGCATTCAGCCTCGTCGAGGGTGAGGCGCCGACCGGCCAACAGGTCGCAATCGACAAGGCGCAGGCCGATCTCGGCGGCTTCGCCGTGGGCGACACCATCACCATGTCGACACTCAACGGCGAGCTCGAGGAGTTCGAGTTGGCCGGTCTGATCGAGTTCGGCAGCCCGGGCGCGTTCTTCATCGTGTTCTACCTGCCGACCGCCCAGCGAGTGCTCGACGCCCCCGGGCAGATCGACGGCATCGTCGTCGCCGCCACCGAGGGATTCGACGGCGACATCCTCGTCGACAACCTCGCCGCAGCAGCGCCGGCGGGCATCGAAGTCATCTCCGCAGAAGAAGGCATCAACGAGACCCAGGAAGAGTTCGGATCGTTCATCTCGATCTTCGGCAACATCTTGCTCGGCTTCGCAATGGTGACGCTCTTCGTCAGCATCTTCATCATCTACAACACCTTCGCCATCCTCGTGAGCCAGCGAAAGAAGCAGATGGGTCTCCTCCGAGCGATCGGTGCGAGCAGCCGTCAGGTGCTCGGCATGGTGTTGCTCGAGTCGGTCGTCGTCGGCATCGTCGCCTCGATCCTCGGCTTGTTTGCCGGTCTCGGCGTCGCCTCCGCACTCAAGTGGCTGTTCAGCCAAGGTGGCGGCGAGTTCCCCGATGGCCCGCTCGAGCTCGCTCCTCGCACGATCATCGTCGTGATGATCGTCGGTGTGCTCGTGACCGTCATCTCGGCCATCGCGCCGGCACTCCGGGCGGCACGCATTTCGCCCCTCGAAGCGCTTCGCGATGCCGAAGACGTCCCGAAGAGCCTGACCCGTCGCATCATCGCCGGCTCGATCGTGTTGGTTCCCGGCCTGATCCTGCTCGGCCTCGGCCTCGCGGGAACGTCGAGCAG
>CALLIQ010000235.1 GCA_938008925.1 uncultured Acidimicrobiales bacterium | reverse complement strand
GGTCGTTGAGTGTGCGGTCCTCGATCAGCTCCTCGTAGGTTTCGCCTTCGTACGCTTCGGCCGGCGAGACACCGGCCAAGGTCGTGAGCGTGACGGCCACGAGAATCGCTGCGAGTCGTTTCAACATTTGCGAGAACCTACTCGCGGTCACGACCTCCGGCGACTTCTTCGCGCCCGAAGCGCTCTCGAACACTGGTGGAATCGGCCGTGCTTGGTGCACACTTGTTGGCTGAGTTATGAATCCTGAACGTCGAGCCGCCGAAGAGTCCGTGATTGCCTTGTTGACCGATGTCGTCTTCATCGCGCAACACCGGCCAGGTTCGGACTGGCCAGAGCTGGCCGATCAAGCGCTGAGCCACCACTCACCCCCGTTCGATGACGACCTGGTCAGCTCCTGGCACGCCACCATTCAGGACGAGTGTTTCGCTGCCCTGCATGCCATCGTCGAGGTCGACACGGACGCGATCGAGGCTCGATTCCGCACACTGCGTTCGCTCGACCACATCGAAGACTTCATCCCGATCGGTCGGCTCTCTCACGACGATCCGATCGATCTCGACCCAGCGCTGACGATCGATGACCTCACCGGCGAGACGATCATCGATCTCACCGTCCTCGAAAAGCAGGAAAGCCAGGACTCCAGCTGAGTCCTGGCCCTGCATTGCAGTGCTCCGGGGGTGGGGCTCGAACCCACGACCCATTGATTAACAGTCAATTGCTCTGCCAGCTGAGCTACCCCGGATCGGGAACTGAGGAATATAGCAAACCGCTGCAGAGTCCCAGCACTTCTCGTGCCAGCGATCTCGACGCATAGCGAACGGTGAAACACCCGAACTGGTGCTTGGCCCGCATGCGCCCGCCAGATGGCTTCGACCGGTACGGCTTGACGAACTGACTCTGCGGAATACCGCTCACCGCCGACCAGTGGTCGTGAGCCGGCTGGAGCGGCAACATGTCGTGGAGGTACAGCTGGCCTCGCAGGCGGGTTTCGTCAATGGCGAACGACTCCCGCAGCCAGCGACAGAAGAATGCGATCACGTCCGCATTCGTGTTCGCGAGGCTCACCGTCCCGTTCGTCTTCGAGCCCTCGCCGACGTAGAGAGCGACACCGGCTGCGAAGAAGGCATCGTCGGAGAGCGACGCAAATCGCTCGATTCCGGCTGTCTTGCAGGCCTCCTCGTGCTCCGCTCGGGCAATCGCACCCGGGTGCGGTGCATGTCCCGAGGCACCACGGTTGCGCGGTCTCGGCTCGAACGGAACGTCTCGAACCCACCGCGAAACCGAACTCTTCGCGACGTCGAGTTCTGTGGCGATCTCCGCCAACGTCCATGCCTCGGCCCGCAGCAGCCGCGCTCGTGCCCGCTCCTCGAACTTCCCACCGTTCCCCATCGCACGACCGTACGACGGTCCTATGACAGTCCTCTTCTGAGAGTCCTGTCGAACCTTGGGTCAGGTTTGGCCTCAGTCGAGGTAGTCGCGCAGCTTGTCGCTCCGCAGTGGATGCCGCAGCTTGGCCAGCGTCTTCGACTCGATCTGGCGAATCCGCTCACGGGTGACGCCGAACTCGCGTCCGACCTCTTCCAAGGTCCGCGGACGGCCATCGATCAGACCGAATCGGAGACGGACGACCTCTGACTCGCGATCGGACAGTTCGTCGAGCACGTCGTGCACGGCTTTGGCCAACAGCTTGCGAGCGGCGACGTCCAGCGGCGCGGCCCCCTTGTCGGCGATGAAGTCGGCCATCGAAGTGTCGTCCTCGTCGCCGATCGGAGTGTCGAGCGACAGCGGGTCCTGCTGGGCGATCCGGAGGATCTCGGCGACCTTCTCCTCGGGCAGGTCGACGGCCTCACCCAACTCGGCCAGCGTCGGTTCGCGCTCGAGGCGCTGCAGCATTGCCCGCTGCGCCCGAACGACCTTGTTGATCGACTCAACCATGTGCACCGGCACGCGAATCGTGCGGGACTGATCGGCGATGGCCCTCGTGATCGCCTGACGGATCCACCACGTGGCATAGGTCGAGAACTTGAAGCCCTTGGAGTAATCGAACTTCTCGACCGCTCGCATCAGGCCGAGGTTGCCCTCTTGAATGAGGTCGAGGATCGGCACGCTGCGGCCGACATATCGCTTGGCGATCGACACGACGAGGCGAAGGTTGGCCGAGGTGAGCTCGCCTCTGGCCCGATCACCATCGGCCACGATCCGGCGCAACTCTCGCTGTGCGGCACGATCCATGGTCGCCCACTCGTCGGCTGAGATGAGCTGAGCGACCTTGGCGCCCGCCTCACTGCCAGCCTCGATGCGCTTGGCCAGCGCGACTTCTTCCTCGGCGACCAGCAAGGGAACCTTGCCGATCTCCTTGAGGTACATCCGGACTGGGTCAGACGACGCGTTGGCCCGTGCCATCGCATTTGCCGCCACCCTGGAGGCGTCGATCTTGCGGCCACGACGGACCGATCCGTTGCGAGCTGCGGCAGAGCCAGCCGCTCCGTTGGCGCCATCGGCTCCCTCGACCACCTCGTCGACGATCGGGTCGTCATCGAAGGGAATCTCACTGGTCTCGAGGAATTCCTTGACCTCGGCGAGGACGTCGGGCGTGAGCTCGACCCGCTTCATCACTGCGACGACGTCGTCTGGTGTGAGCGGCCGGCCGACGCGGGCGCGCAGAACCAATCGATCGCGGTGCTCGTCGGTGAACGACGATGCCGCTGTCATGATCGGTTGGTCGGTCAAACTGCTTCCTCGCCTGGCTGGTTGAGCCAACCTAGCAAGCGCGGGAGGGCTGCCGCCCTTCGCTCGGGGTCTCGGACCTCTTCGACCTGCTCGCGAAACCAGATCACATCGTCATTGATCGCCCGTAGATCCTCGCTTCCCGTGAAGGTGGTCATCTCCGCCTGACGCTCCGAGATTTGTCGTTCCAGGTAGTGCGCCCACAGCTGTGCGGCGACATCCTCGGGCTCATTCGGCGAGTCTTCGACCGCGAGCTGTTGGATCAGGTCGGCGATGTCGGGCTCCGCCGTCTCGATCAGTTCGTGAATGGAGTCGTTGGTCACGAGCAGGTGATGCGTCATGGCGTGCAGGTCATCGCCGAAGAGCTCAGTCGTGATCAGCGGGTTCATCTCCTCGGCCTGCTGCACGGCGAGCTTCAGCGCCTCGAGTTCAGGGCCCTCGCGGCGCCGACGAGGACGCACCGCCACCCGCTCTCGCCGGTTCACGATGTTGGCCTTCGGGCCCTGAGCGAGGATGGACCGCACCAGATCCGGCTCGAGCCGACAGCGGCTGGCGATCGTCATCGCGTACTGATCACGAACGAGCGTGTCCGGGTGCTCGGCCACCATCGCCAGGGCCGATTCAGCGGTCCTTGCTCGCCCTTCGGCGGTCGACAGATCGCCTCCTGACAACGCCCGCTCGACGCGGAACGCGAGGAACGGCTTCGCCCCTTCGATCGCCTTGGCCAACCGCTCTGGATCGGATCGGGCCAAATCGCCCGGGTCGACCCCGTCCGGCAGGTCGGCGACCTTCACGTCAAGCGAGTGCTTCTTCTCCCACTCGTAGAAGCGAGCGGCCGCATTCTGGCCCGCTGCGTCAGCGTCGAACGAGAGCACGACGCGCCGAGCGAAGCGGCTCAGGAGCTTCACGTGGTCCTCGGTGAGCGCAGTGCCACACGTCGCCACCGCTCGCGGCACGCCAGCCTGGGCGTACCCGATCACGTCGGTGTAGCCCTCGCACACGATCACTTCATCCGCCTCGACCACGCCCGTCTTGGCCCAGTTCAGGCCGTAGAGCACGCGGCTCTTGTGATAGACGCCCGAGTCGGCAGAGTTCCGATACTTCGCGGGGTCGTCGGAGCCGGGGAGCACGCGGCCGCCGAAGCCCATCGCCCGGTCCTGGGCATCGAAGATCGGAAACAGCACGCGGTCCCGAAAGAAGTCGTACTTGCCGCCGCGGTTGTTGAGCCGACCGAGGCCGGAGTCGATCCAGTCCTTGTCGCTCACCTTCAAGGCCTTGGCCAGGTGATCCCAACCGTCGGGGGCATACCCGATGCGGTAGGCCTTCACGATGTCGGCGTCATAGCCCCGCTGTCGGAGGTAGCTCCTGGCCGCGCCGGCGTCTGGAGCGGTCATCAACCGGTTGTGGTACCAGTCGACGGCGTCGCCGAGGAGGTCGTGCAGACGGTTCTTCCGCTTGCGGTCCTCGCCCTCGTTCGCATCGGTGTAACGAAGAATCACGCCGGCCTTGTTGGCCAGCCACTCGACGGCACCGACGAAGTCGAGCTGTTCCTGCTCTCGCACGAACGTGATGGCGTCACCCTTCGCCTGACACCCGAAGCAGTAGTAGAGGCCCTGCTCGGAGTTGACCGAGAATGACGGTGACTTCTCGGTGTGGAACGGGCACAGGCCCGTGAACCGACGCCCGACTCGACGCAACTGCGTGTAGGTCGAGATCACCGCGACGATGTCGGTGCTGTCGCGTACCCGCGCGATGTCCTCGTCGACGATGCCCACGGTGCGAAGCTACCCCGACATCGCCAGGGCCACAGCCTCGATCGGCCGGCGAACCACCGGCGAGCCAGCCGGTCGGGCAGCCGGACAGCTAGGCGGCTTCGGACGAGAGAATCGCCTGCGCTGCGGCCAGCCGGGCGATCGGCACGCGGAACGGGCTACACGACACCGAGTCGAGGCCGAGACCCCAGAAGAAGTGGATCGAGGCGGGGTCACCGCCATGCTCGCCACACACGCCGAGCTTGACCGACGACCCGCTCGACCGAGCCCCCTCGACCGCCGAGGCGACGAGGGACCCGACACCCGCCTGATCGATGGTGTCGAACGGGTTCGCGTCGATGAGCTCCCGTTCGAGATAGGTGCCCATGATCCGGCTCTCGATGTCGTCGCGGCTGAATCCGAACGTCATTTGCGTGAGGTCGTTGGTGCCGAACGAGAAGAAGTCGGCGTTCGGCGCGATCGCCGCGGCGTCGAGCGCGGCACGGGGCGTTTCGATCATCGTGCCGATCGAGACCGACAGCCCCTCGGTGGGTCCCTCGGTCCACACCGACACGGTCTCGTCGATCTCCTCTTCGAGCCACCGACGCACGAGCGCGAGCTCCGGCGCACCGACGATGAGCGGCACCATGATCTCGACCACGGGGGTTCCCCCCGCTGCCAACCGGCGTAGACCGGCGAGCACGAGCGCACGGACCTGCATCCGATAGAGCTTCGGCCGGAGGATTCCCAGCCGCACTCCCCTCGTTCCGAGCATCGGGTTCTCTTCACCCCACGCCCGCGCCATCGACAGGAGCGCCGTCCGTTCGTCGGTGAGCGTGCCGGCGGCCTCTTCGACGACGAGATCGTGCAGATCGGGAAGAAACTCGTGCAGCGGCGGGTCGAGGAGTCGCACCGTGACGGGCAATCCGTCCATTTCGGTGAGCAGCGCCTCGAAGTCGGCTTCCTGCAGCTCGGTCAGCACATCGAGGGCAGCATCCTCAGCCGCATCGTCTGTCGCCATGAACATGGCTTGCACGGCGGGAAGGCGATCGCCCAGAAACTGGTGCTCGGTTCGGCAGAGCCCGATGCCCTCCGCACCGAACTCACGAGCCCGACGGGCGTCATCGCCGGAGTCGGCGTTCGCTCGGATCACGAGCTTTCCATCGCGCACCGCATCGGCCCAAGCCAAGAGCTCGTCGAGCTCGGGACACGGCTCGTCGGCGGCGTGATCGATCGCACCCGCGTAGACGAGGCCGGACGCCCCATCGATGCTCAGTTCCTCGCCTTCCCGGATGGTCACACCGTCGGCGACGAGGTGATCGCCCGCCAGGTGGATGGCCTCGGCCCCGCACACCGCAGGCTTGCC
>CALLIQ010000234.1 GCA_938008925.1 uncultured Acidimicrobiales bacterium | reverse complement strand
GTCGGCGCCGGCGACGTCGTCGGCGAGATGTCGACCATCGGCGGCATCCGTCGGGTGGCGACCATCACCGCCGAGACCGAGCTCAAGGCCGAAGCGCTGACCTCGCGCGAGCTGTCTGCACTCCTCGACGAAGTGCCCGCTCTCACCCGCAAGATCATGGTGGGCCTGATCAGCCGCCTCGCCGAGATCGAGCCGTCGCTCAACCCCTGATCGAGCGTTCTTCAAGTCAGAGCGACTCGGCGAGCGCAGCGACCATCGCGCCAGCGCCGGTCTCGACCGGTTCGCCGTGCCCGACGAGGAGCGTTTCGAAGTTGAGCTCTGCGAGCTTCTGGACCGACACGTTGGCGAAGTCGAGATCGGCGGAGAAATCGGGGTTCGGCCCCTCGACGACGCCGTTTGGCGTATTCAACGCGTCGCCGGCGATGAGGACACCGGAACCCGCGTCGAAGACGGAAATCGAGCCGGGCGTGTGGCCTGGCGTGGAGATCACCTGCAGCCCGAAGACCTCGTCGCCGTCGCTGACTGCGACGAGGTCTCGAGGCGCTGCGATACGCAGCATGTCGTCCGCACCGGCATAACCAGCCGAGTTCGATGCGGCCGTCATCACCTCTCTGATCGACCCGACGTGGTCGCCATGGGAGTGCGTGGCGATCACGTGGTTGACGTCGTCCCACGTGCCACCGAGCGACTCGACCGCGTTGAGGATCTCGCCCTCGCTGCCGCTGCTCCCCGTGTCGACGACGGCGAGTTCTGAGCCCCGAGCGATCACATAGGCGGACACGAACCCGAGGTTGACTCGTTGCCACGAGAGTCCGCCGGTCGTCACCGCCTCGGATCCTTCCGCCACCGTCGTCGTCGCCTGTTCCGCATCGGCCGACTGTTGTGCCTCGGCCGACGACGTGGTGGTCGCTCCGTCGTCGGCTCCGCTCGACGTGCTCGGTGCTTCCGATGCCGCATCGCCATCGGAGAAGCAGGCGGCGAGTCCGAAGATGGCGACCGCCGTCACCCCTCCCGTGAACTCGGTCAGGAACGAGCGGCGCGTCAAGCGGTGATTGCGGGTCATGCCATCAGGCAACCACACCGAGTCGGCCCGGATTCCGCGGCCGCCCGATCAGGTGGTGCGTGAGTCCTCGTCGGGGACCACGCAGGAGTAGCGAAGCTCGGTCACCTCGGCGCCACCGATCTCGAACATCTTCACGACGCCGTCGTTGACCCATCCCTGGCGTTCGTAGAACCGCTGCGCTCGGTCGTTGCCATCCAAGACCCAGAGATGGGCACGAGCTGCACCGAGTCGTCGCAGTTCGACCATCGCTCGCTCCATCAGGGCGTAGCCGGCGCCGACTCCCCAATGCACCGGATCGACGTACATCGACCAGAGCTCGCCAGCCGTTTCGTCATCCGACTCGTCGCGAAAGAAACCGATGTTGGCGAACCCGACGACGGACGCGTCGACCTCGACAACCACGTCGACGGGAGGATCACCACCATCGACGGTCAGTTCGCCCGTGAGGATCGATCGCCAGAGCGCCGTTCGCTCGTCGACGTCGAGTCCGTCGAGCACGTCTTGTGGAACCAGACCGACGTAGGCCTGGCGCCAACCATTGACATGAGCGCGAGCGATCGACGGCGCATCGTCGGGTCCGGCTTCGCGCACGTCGATCGTCATCCGTCCACCTTCCCACTCTGCAGGAGACGGCGACATCGAGTTACCAAATGGCGTTCGAGACCTCGGGGAACGTCAGCCCGGCATTTCTTCGGCCGTCTCGAGCGACCAGGCCATCCAGGAGGCGAGGTTGAGGCCGGCCGCGACCCCGAACGGCTGGGCGTCCGGCACGTCGAGCGACAGGTCGTGCACGACGAGGACGGTGGCGTTCTGGTGGATGGATGGTGGCAAGTAGCCGTCGAGCGTGTTGCGGTCGGTGAAGCGAAGCCGAGTGCCCATGGCCTGTCGCCGATGCCGCGATTCGATCGGTGGTTGGGTGAGACGGAGGAAGGTCATCAGCACACCGTTTGGGAGCCGCGCCGCCGGATGCTCTGTATCGACGAGCTCCTCGAGGCTCGACGGTGCGCGAGCGCCGAATGGCAGCGACAGACCACAACCCAACGGAGCGCTCACCGACGCTTCGACGATCAGCTGCAGACACGGAACCGTTGTGGTGCGGTTGCCCATCACGGGAGCAACGCTTCGCAGCCGATTGCCGATCACCGTCGCTGATGCTGGTCGCCGCTGCCACTGGCCTGCGAACCACGGCAGCGTCGGCGGGCGAGTCGATGGATCGCCGGCAATCGCCTCGACGAAACCGAGCTGCGCCAACTCGAGGCCAGCACGCCGACGCTCGTTGGCGAAGTCGAACATCTTCGGACCCTACGTGATCACCGTTTTCCGCCGGTTAGGGATCGGATTCTCTCTTTTAGAACATTTGTTCTCCATTTACGTTGCGTACAGTTGTTCGCATCGATAGATTATGGTCATGGTGTTGGCGGACCCATCACACGACTCGTTCGACGAGACCGACCTCATCGAACGGCGAGAAGCCCTCTGGGAAACACTCGAGGAACGCGTCACCACAGTCGCTGGTGCCCGCAACGCAGCCGACGCCGAACTCTGCGCCCTCTTCGCGGAAGTTCTCGACGTCGACGGATGGAAAATGGACGGCATCCGCTCCGAAAACCACTGGCTCACCTGGCAATTCGGGCTCACACCATCGCGGGCTACCCAGATGCTGCGCATCGCCCGCCGCTGGCACGCACTCCCCCACGCCAGCCAACGCTTCCTCGACGGCCAGCTGACGTTCGAACAGATGTCGATCATCGCCCGCCGATGCCCGGCCGGCTACGACAACGACGTCGCCACCTTCGCCGTCTCGGCCACCCTCCGACAACTCGAAACCAGCCTCCGCGACTACCACTTCGACGCCGACACCAACCCAGACGCCGGCCCCGACGAGCCAGCACCCACCAACCGGGTCACACGCGGGTTCGACGACCAAGGCCGGTACCGACTCAACGCCGACCTCGACGCCACCACCGGAGCGATGATCGACGCCTCCATCGACC
>CALLIQ010000233.1 GCA_938008925.1 uncultured Acidimicrobiales bacterium | reverse complement strand
CTCGCCGAAGAGCTCGGCGACCGGTCGATCGTCGAAGGACTCGTCACGACGTTCGTCGCAGAACTCGACGGACGCCGAGCCGACATCACCAGCGACGATGACGACCTCGCCACCCGCCAGGCCCACACGCTTCGGGCGAGCGCGCGACTCCTCGGCGCCTTCCGTCTCGCCGACGCCTGCGAACGAATCGAATCGAACCCCGCCAACCGAGCCGAGGTCTCAGCGGCTGCCGACGACGCGCGAGACGCGCTGGTCGAGTGGCTCACCTCATCAACCCAGGAGACATGATCCCGTGAACACCAAACCCACGTGCCCGCACACTCGGTCTCACGACCGGAGGACGACACGATGAAGGGCGTCATCTTCAACGTCGTAGAAGACGTCGTCACCGAGGCACTGTCCGCCGACGCGTGGGACGACGTCGTCGAACGCAGCGGAGCGACCGGTGCCTACACCTCCCTCGGCAGCTATCCCGATGCCGAGCTCGGCAAGCTCGTTGTCGCGATCTCCGAAGCGGCGGACATGCCGATGCCCGACGTACTCCGCCTCGCCGGCAAGGTCGGCTTCAAGCACCTGGTCGGCCGTGCCCCCCATCTCGTCGAGGGCATGAGCGACTGGCAGACCGTCATCGCCTCGCTCGACGACATCATCCATCCCGAGGTCAAGAAGATCTATCCCGACGCCGAAGCGCCCGGGTTCGCCGTGGAGCGCAACGGCGACGAGCTCATGGTGACGTACACGTCCAGCCGAGGGCTCTGCGGCCTCGCCGATGGCCTGATGCTCGGCAACGGCACCTGGTTCGACGTCGAACTCGAGGTCGAACACGTGTCGTGTGTCCACACCGGCGACGAGGCCTGCGTCATGCGGGTGAGCGAGATGGCGTGACCGAGGCCGATCCCGACAAGGTGATTCGCCGCCTGGAGCGTCGCGTCGAACGCGAACGCATGGCGCGTGAGGAAGCCGAAGGGATCGCTGAGCGAGGGCTGCGAGATCTCTGGGAGGTCAACCGCGATCTCGAGCAGCGTGTCCTCGACCGCACCGCCGACCTGGCTCAGAGTCTGCGGGCCGCAGAGATGGCGGCGGAGGCGAAGGAGCGATTCCTCGCTGAGCTCGGACACGAGCTCAACACGCCGTTGCACGCGGTCCTCGGACTCATGGAGTTGGTCGACACCACGCAACTCGAGCCCATCGACCAAGAACGCGTGCGCGACGTTCGCCATCACGCCGGCGAACTCTCAGCGCTCCTCAAGGGTCTGGTCGATCTCGCCGGTTCTGAGGGAGAGACGAGCCCCGCCGACATCACCTCGACCACGCCCTCCGCGTGGCTCGACGAGCTCAGTACCGCGTGGGTGCGGCGAGCTGCGGTCAGCGGTCAGCTCCTCGTGCCCGCGGTCACCGGAGCCGACAGCCCCGTGTGGCTCGATTGGGCCAGGATGCGTCGAATCGTCGACCCGATCATCGACAACGCAACGGTGCACGGGGCCAGAGGAGCGCTGACGATCGACGTGGATCGGACCGACACGACCGTCCTCGTGACGGTGAGCGACGCGGGACCGGGCATGAACCCCGATCAGCTGGCGACCGCGCTCGATCCGTTTCGATCCTCGGGACCGAACGCCGGCGTCGGTATCGGTCTGGCGCTCGCCGACCGACTCGCTCGGGCGGCCGGAGGGTCGGTCGAGCTCAGCAGCGACGACAGCGGCACGTCCGTGGTCATCACACTCCCGATCGCGTCCGGGGGTTCCGCCCGAGACATCGGCGAGGCAGATGTCCCCGAGGCTCAGGCCGGCTGACCAGCCCGGTCAGTTGAGCGTCGGGTCAGCCGGGTAGTTCTCGAACCATCGCAGCTCGCCACCCTCGCGGCGCATGACAGCTCGCCACAGCGCGGCGGGTTCGGTGACGAACACGTCGTCGATCGACGACGCGGCCGTCCACCACGCCCCGTGCCCGATCTCTGCTTCGAGCTGACCAGCGCCCCAACCCGCGTAGCCGGCGAACACCCGGACCCGGTCGACGCCGTCGGCCCGAGGAGGAGTGCCTTCATCGAGGTCGACGCTGTGCAAGCCGAGCGGGAGCGGTCCCGCCTCGCTGGATGACGCTCCGAGAACGATCATCGACGAACGTTCGACCGGGCCCCCGGCGAACACGACCGACGGCTCCGGCGCGGACGAAGCCCACAGCGGAAACGCGTCCTCGATCGTCAGCTCGGACGGTCGATTGATGACGACGCCGAGCGCGCCATCGTCGCCGTGCTCGAGAAGGAACGTGATCGTTCCGTCGAAGTTGGGATCGGGAAGGCTCGGCTTCGAGATGAGCAGTCGCCCCGTGAGCGATGCTCCCGACATCAGTCCAGTCCGGCGAGAATGGTCGCCGTTGAGGACGTGCCGAGGCGGGTGGCCCCACACTCGATCATCGCCTTCGCATCTTGCAGCGTGCGGATCCCTCCCGATGCCTTCACCCCGACTTGCCCGTCGACGGTTCGCGCCATCAACGACACGGCCGGGAGGGTCGCCCCACCCGCCGGATGAAAGCCGGTGGACGTCTTGACGAAGTCGGCACCGGCAGACGTCGCTGCCTTGCAGCTCTGCACGATCTGGTCGTTCGTGAGGGCGGCGGACTCGATGATGACCTTCAGCACCACGTAGGGAACGGCGCGGCGCAACAAGGCGATGTCGGCTTCGACCTCGTCCCACCGACCAGCCTTCACCTGGCCGAGATCGACCACCATGTCGATCTCGGTCGCGCCCGACTCGGCCGCGATGGTCGCTTCGGCAGCCTTGACCTCGCGAGCGTGCGCACCCGACGGGAACCCGCAGACCGTCCCGGTCGCGATGTCTTCGCGCAATGCCATCGGCGGAAGCGGGAGGCGGCTGGGCGACACGCACACCGATGCGACATTGAACTCGTTCGCCTGCGCACACAGCGCTGCGATCGCCTCGGGCGTTGCATCGGGGCGCAACTCTGTGTGGTCGATCATCGCCGCCAGGGCGCCACGTGACGGGTCTCGACTCATCGACGTGACCTTAGGCGACAGATCAACGCCGATCGGGCGCCTGGACAAAGGTGACGGACCCTCGCCTTCGAAGGGATGAACAACCGCTCGGTGCAGGGTCAAGAACCAGCCTCTCAGATCATGTCGAACAATGAACG
>CALLIQ010000232.1 GCA_938008925.1 uncultured Acidimicrobiales bacterium | reverse complement strand
CTTGCGCTGGCTGTCGCCGCTGGACTCGACGTGACCGCAGCACACGTCGATCACGGTCTGCGGCCGGAGTCGGCGGCCGAGGCCGACGAGGTTGCGCGTGCTGCTGAACGGTTCGGCGCCGGCTTCGTCGCACTCAGCGCGCAGGTGCCTGAGGGTGGCGACCTGGAGGCGCGAGCCAGGCGACACCGGTTGGAGGCGCTGGCGGCCTTCGCTGGCGATCGGCCGATCCTCACCGGACACACGGCCGATGACCAGGCCGAGACGGTCCTGATCAACCTGCTCCGCGGTGCTGGACCGGGCGGATTGGGCGCGATCCGTCCCGCAACCACCAAACCGCTGCTCGCTCTTCGGCGGAGCGAGACGGTTGCGCTGTGTGCGAGTCTCGACCTCGACCCCGTCGCCGATCCTTCCAACGACGATCGCCGTTTCGTGCGAAACCGAATTCGCCACGACGTGTTGCCGCTGCTGGCCGACGTGGCTGAGCGCGACGTCGTGCCGTTGCTGGTGCGTGCCGCCGACCACAGCCGTCGTCTCGTCGACGAGCTCGAACGCGAGGCGTCGACGATCGACCCGACCGACACCGCTGCACTGCGGGCCGCGTCGCCCGAATTGGCGCGGATCGCGCTCCGGGAGTGGCTTCGATCGGCCGATGGCCACCCCCCGTCGACCGCCGAGCTGGAACGAGCGATGGCCGTCGCTCGTCACGAGGTGGCGGCAACCGAGCTGCGTGGCGGCCGACGTCTGGCCAGAACGGCGGGCCGAATGCGGATCGAAGGGGAGACCTGCCCGCCCTGATCGCTACGATGTGGCCCCAAGACGGGTTCTCGAATCGACGTAAGGGCACGAATCAATGGCAAAAGGCAAGTGGGCGCAGGGCATTCAGCCCCGACACTTCCAATGGGTGATCACCGATCGCCTGGCGATCTGCGAACGCCCGGGCGGTTACGGAGCGAACCATCGTCGGGTTCGTCGACAAGAAGAGATCA
Organism: uncultured Acidimicrobiales bacterium; assembly: GCA_938008925.1. Classification (GTDB taxonomy): domain Bacteria; phylum Actinomycetota; class Acidimicrobiia; order Acidimicrobiales; family SZUA-35; genus CALEWY01. Next base: position 3,819 of record CALLIQ010000232.1, on the reverse strand, counting down.
TCTGGATCCGCGAGAACGGCTTTGCGACCGTCGTCTCCCTCATCCCGTCCGAGCACAACCTCAAGAGCTACGACGAGCTCGGCGTCCCGTGGCGACACTGGCCCTTCCCGCCTTCGGTCGAGATCGAAGCCGCCCTGTCGCAGATCTACCCCGAGCTCTCCAACCTCCTGGCCGACGAGAAGACCCGCATCATCTTGCACAGCGAAGAGGTGGGCGAACGCCTCGCCGGCCTACTCGCCGGTTACCTGCGTTGGAGCGGCATGGTGCCGGTCACCTTCGAGGCGATCACCGTCATCGAGCGGATTCTCGAGCGCCAGATGGGCCCCGCCGGCCGAAACATCGTCGGCGCAGCAGAACGACTGATCTCGGCCGATTCCGCCGACGTCTGACGACGATCGCCGCCGCGCCGCGGCTGATGGAGAGACCAAGCAATGAAGCGACACGATCTCGATCCGCCCCAGGCCGACATTCGGTTCCTGGTCGAGCGGGCTCTCGCTGAGGATCTCACGCCGTTCGGCGATCTCACGTCCTCGCTGTTGGACCCCGACCTCATGGCGACCGCCGAGTTCGGGGCCCGCCAGGCCGGTGTTCTCGCCGGCACGCGATGTGTCGAGCTCACCTTCGAAGCCATCGACCCCCGCCTGAAGGTCGAGTGGGCCAAGCATGACGGCGACCGCATCGAGCCGGGCGACGTGCTCGGTCTCGCCACCGGCCCATATGCCCGGATGCTCACCGCGGAGCGAACCGCCCTCAACTTCTTGAGCCATCTCTCCGGTGTCGCGTCGAACGCGGCCCGTTGGGTCGACATCGCAGCAGGCCGGGTCACGGTGTGGGACACCCGAAAGACCACCCCCGGCTACCGATCGCTGCAAAAGGCGGCGGTGCGGGCCGGTGGCGCCGCCAACCATCGCGGCAACCTCAGCGACTGGTTGATGCTCAAGGACAACCACCTCATCGGCCTCAGCATCACCGAGGCGGTGGACCGAGCCCGAGCGCTGTGGCCCGGCCGCACCATCCACGTCGAGGCCGACCGCGCCGAACAGATGATGGAAGCGCTCGAGGCAGGTGCCGACATCATCTTGCTCGACAACTTCACGCCGCCCGAGCTGGTGCAGCTCGTCGCCGATGCGGATGCATGGGCGGCAGAGACAGGCCGTAAGCGTGCGCTCCTCGAAGCGTCCGGTGGTATCACGCTCGACACGTTCGAACCCTTTGCCGCCACCGGCGTCGACCTCGTGTCCTCCGGCTCGATCACCAATTCCGCCACCGTGCTCGACATCGGCCTCGATGTCGTCCCGAACCAGAGCTGAGACGCGATGTCGATCCCTTACCGTTTCGAGCCGACCACGACCACGGCGGAGATTCGAGCCGAGCACGACGCGTTGGACGACGGTGCTGAGACCGGCATCCAGGCCACGATCGCCGGACGGCTCATGCTCCGCCGAGTGCAGGGCAAGCTCGCCTTTGGAACGCTGCAGGACTCCGGTGGCCGCATTCAGCTCTTCGCTCCTGGCAAGGTCACGCCCGAGTTCGAGGCCTTCTGCTCGCTCAACCTCGGCGACTGGATCGGTGTCACCGGCGAGATCATGAAGACCCGCAAGGGCGAGTTGTCGGTCAAGGTCGAGCAATGGACGATGCTGGCGGAAGCCAAGCGTCCGTTCCCCGACAAGTTCCACGGGATCTCCGACCAGGACATGCGCTACCGGCAGCGCTACGTCGACCTCTGGGTCACCCCGGAGTCACGGGCCACGTTCGAGATGCGCTCGAAGGTGATGTCGCTGACCCGGCGCTGGCTCGAGGATCGCGGCTTCATGGAAGTCGAGACGCCGGTCTTCCATCCGATTCCCGGTGGCGCGCTGGCCAAGCCGTTCACGACCCACCACAACGCGCTCGATCTGGAGCTCTATCTCCGCATCGCCCCCGAGCTCTATCTCAAGCGGCTGGTGGCCGGTGGCTTCGAGCGGGTGTTCGAGATCGCTCGTGTGTTCCGCAACGAAGGCATCTCGACTCGCCACAACCCCGAGTTCACGATGCTCGAGCTCTACCAGGCCTACGCCGACTACGCCGACGTGATGGCCCTCACCGAGGAGCTCGTGCAGCATCTCGCCCTCGAGATCCACGGCACCACCGAGCTCACCTACGGCGACAAGCCGCTCAGCCTCGCCGCCCCGTGGCGCCGAGCATCGATGCTCGAACTCATCGAGGAACAGACCGGCCTCACGCTGCACCTCGATGACGACATCGAGTCGCTCCGGGCGACGGCATCGGAGTTCAACATTCCGCTGAAGGACTCCTACGGACCCGGCAAGATCATTCTCGAGATCTACGAGAAGACGGTCGAAGGCTCGATGTGGGATCCGGTCTTCGTGATCGACTACCCGAAGGAAGTCTCGCCGCTGTCTCGCGATCACCGCGAGCTCGCCGGGTTCACCGAGCGCTTCGAAGGGATCGTCGCCGGCCGCGAGTTGTGCAATGCGTTCTCCGAGCTCATCGACCCCGACGAGCAGCGCGCCCGGTTCGAAGACCAGGCTGCCCAGAAGGCCGACGGCGACGACGAAGCGATGGTCGTCGACGAGGACTACCTCCGAGCGATGGAGTACGGCCTGCCGCCCACGGGCGGTCTCGGCATCGGCATGGACCGACTCGTGATGTTGCTGGCCAACGTCCAGACGATCCGCGACGTCGTCCTCTTCCCAACGCTGCGCCCCGAACAAGACTGACCGCCCGAGCCTCCCGTTCTGGAGGCCCCGTCTTTCTCGAGGCCCGGCTTTCTGGAGATCCTGCGCGCTGCGCTCGTCGTTCTGGAGAGTCAGCGCGCCGTTCGTGGCGCGCTCGGCCTCCAGAACCATCTCCGGGGCGCGGTGAGCCTCCGGAAGACGGGGATCGACGGGTCAGGAGATGGTGGTGAGGGGGCCGTGCTTGATGGCGGCGACGGCGCCGGTGAGATCTCGAGCGGAGAAGTCGGTCGAGGGGAGCGGGCGCTCGCCGTGCGCATCGACGATGCGTGGCTCTGCGTCGTTCGTGTAGTCGACCCGCGAGGTCACGCATGCGTCGAAGTCGACGCGGATCTCTGCTGACGAGGAGTTCGCGGCGGCGATGATGAGTCGCTGGTCGTCACTGTTGGACGCCGCTCGGGTCAGTCGACGAGCATCGTCCGCTCGACCGGTGGCGTGGAGGTGATCGATCAAGGGCACCAGGTCGCTGATGACGAGCACCATCGTGTCGGACTCACCGATCTCGCGATGACCATCGGTGTGGGACTCGACGATGGTGAGGAGATCGTCGATGCCCTCGGGGTCGTCGAGCGCGGTGTAACCGACGCAGTGGGGGAGCTGGCGGAGGCGGATGAGGCCTCGCTCGGCGGAATCGATGATGCCGATGGCCAGCTCGCCCGGCCCTCGTCGGTGAGCCATGTCGATGGCCACGCTGGCCACCAGCTCTCGACCGGTCGCGGCATCGTCGACGGTGAACAGGACCGTCGCATTGCCGGGGGTCACGTCTTCGACGAAGACGTCGTCGGCGGGAGCCTCAGCGGCGCTTTCGGCGATGGCCGCTGCCGGTTCGGACTCGGTGTCGGTGTCGGTGTCGGTGTCGGTGTCGAGAGCCTCGGCGTCGAGTTCGGCGGGATCGGCGTCGCCGGTGATCACCTCCGTGACGGAAGGCGTCGCTCCGAGCTGCTCGACGGGAGTCGTTTCGGTCTCGAGCGGGTCGGACTCGAGCGGGTCGGACTCGAGCAGGGCTGTCTCTTCATGGAGCGTGGCGGCGTCGGTGACGCGGTCGGGGTTCGCCCGGAAGGCATTGGCGAGTGGAGCCGACGAG
>CALLIQ010000231.1 GCA_938008925.1 uncultured Acidimicrobiales bacterium | reverse complement strand
GCCTTCGAGAAGACCGAGGCGGGCGACGTCGAGATCTCCGAGCAGGAGTATTTCGACAACGGCATCCTCATGGTCGCCATGGTGAAGGCCGGCGTTGAGCTCGCCTTCGAGACCATGACCGCCGCAGGCATCATCGACGATTCCGCCTACTACGAGTCGCTTCACGAGACGCCGCTGATCGCCAACACGATCGCCCGCAAGAAGCTCTACGAGATGAACGCAACCATCTCCGACACCGCCGAGTACGGCTGCTACCTCTACAACCACGCGTGTGTGCCGCTGCTCGGCGAATTCATGAAGGGCATCGAGAGCGACGTCATCGGCCAGGGTCTCGAGCTCGACGACACCGGTGTCGACAACGCGCGCCTCATCGAGGTCAACGCAGCCATTCGCAACCATCCGGTCGAAGCGATCGGTGGCGTGCTGCGCGGCTACATGGCCGACATGAAGCGAATCGTCTAAGGCGCGTTGCCTTCTCTTGTTGTGACTGGAACCGCCGGCATCGTTCTCACCGATCTCTCCGTTGACTTCGACGGGCGGTTTCAGCTCAACGACATCAACTGGTCGATCGAGCCTGGGCAGCAGTGGCTGATCGCTGGCGCGAACGGCTCGGGGAAGTCCGCGCTGGCCGCCGTGCTGGCGGGGGAGGGCAACCTCCTGTCGGGAACGCTGTCCGGCCTGCCGGACGGTGACTGGCCGCGCGGCGGTGTGGCCCTGGTGTCGTTCGAGCGTCAAGCCGAGCTCATCGCAGCCGAGCTGCGCAAGGACGACGCCGACATTCTCGACGTGATCTCCGAGGGCACGCCGGTCTCGGAGATCATCGCCGAGGGCTGCCTCGATGACGAGCTCGCCCGCTCGCTGGTCACCACGTTGGGTCTCGAGCCGTTGATGGGCCGGGCGTTCCGCAAGCTGTCGACGGGTGAGACCCGCAAGGTCATGCTCATTCGCGCGTTGACGAGCCGCCCGGAACTCCTGGTTCTGGACGAGCCCTTCGACGGTCTCGATCACGAGTCGTTGCACTGGCTGCAGGAACACCTCGCTGAGTTGTCCGCCACTGTGCCCATGGTGATCGTTCTCAATCGTTTCGATGAGTGCCCGGACTTCGTCACCCACGTTGCCTACGTCGACGACGGCGAGCTGCTCCATCAGGTCGACCGCTCCGACGAACAGGCCTACGGCGAGCTCCATCATCTGCTCCACCTGAAGACGAGCGATCTCGAGGTGCCGATGGCCGACCCCGCCATCGAGCTCGCGCCTCTGAACGCTGGCGACCCCCTCGTGCAGCTGACGGGAGCGACGGTCAAGTACGCCGACAACACCGTGTTCGAAGACCTCGACTGGACCATCGACGCGAACCAGCACTGGCAGGTGAGCGGGCCGAACGGCAGCGGCAAGACCTGCCTGCTCTCGCTGATCACCGGCGACCACCCGCAGTGCTACGTGAACGACATCAAGGTCTTCGGATTCCAGAGAGGAACCGGCGAGAGCATCTGGCAGATCAAGCAGTACATCGGGTACGTCTCGACTGCGCTGCAGTGGGAGTACCGAGTCGGCACCGGCGTGAGAAACGTCATCATCTCGGGCTTCTACGACAGCATCGGTCTCTACACCAAGAGCACCGACACGCAGAAGGCCATCGCCGATCAATGGCTCGCGCTGCTGGGCATGAGCGAACGGCCAGACGAGCCCTTCAACAAGCTGTCGTTCGGCGAGCAACGCCTGATCCTCATCGCCAGAGCCATGGTCAAGCACCCACCGCTGCTGATTCTCGACGAGCCGTGCTTGGGTCTCGACGACATGAATCGTCAGTTGGTCCTGGCGTTGATCGAGCGCATCTGCCGCTCGGGCGAGACCACCGTGCTCTACGTGAATCACCGCCTCGAAGATCGCATCCCGGGGATCGACAACCACCTCGCACTGGATTGATCTCGCACTGAACCGCCTTGGACCGAACCGCCTCGGACTGGACCGTCTCGGACTGGTCGACGACGATCTGAGCTGTCCACCGAGTTGAAGAGGCAGCCGATGAGCGAATCGAACGACGGCGATGTGCTGATCGAGGCGGAGGAGTTCAGCGACTACGGCGGTTGGACGCTCGACTCCCAGTTCGTGGCCGAGATGGGTTCGCCCTACCTCCTCGCTCACGGGAGTGGCCGACCCGTCGCCGACGCACGCACCGTCGTCGAGATCGCACAAGCGGGCACCTACACCGTGTGGGTGCGGGCCAAGGATTGGGTTCCGGCTCACCACCCCGGCCGCTTCGAGGTCTCGCTCGGGTCGACCAGGCTCGGCACCGAATTCGGCGCCAATGGGCAGGACTGGGCCTGGGAGTCGGCCGGCACCGTCGACCTCGACGCAGGCCCGCTCGACGTCGCGCTGCACGATCTGACGGGGTTCGATGGCCGCTGTGACGCGATCTTCCTGAGTCCGAATGGCAATGAGCCCGTCGAGGGCGGCGGACCGGAAGCGCAGGCATGGCGACGCCGCCTTCGTGGTCTGCCCGAAGAGCCAACGCCCGAAGGTCCCTTCGACGTCGTGATCGTCGGGGGAGGGGTGACGGGGTCGGTCGGCGCCCTCGTGGCCGCTCGCCTCGGCCTGCGCGTGGCGGTGGTGCAGAACCGGCCTGTGCTCGGCGGCAACGCGAGCGTCGAGATCGGCATCGGGCCCCGCGGCGAGAAGGGGGCAACGGTTGCCGAAGCCATCGCCCGCACCCCCGACGGTGATCTGCAGGTCGGTCGGCTGCTCGAGGCGGACCCGAACGCAACCGTCTTCCTCCATCAGCAGGTCTTCGACCTCGTGATGGACGGGGACGCCATCGAATCGATCGATGCACGAGAAGCGATCTCGGGGCGAGAGATCCGGATCACCGGCTCCCAGTTCATCGACTGCACGGGCACCGCGATCCTCGGCATGCTCGCCGGGGCACCCACCATGTTCGGCGTCGAAGGTGCCGATGAATACGGCGAAAGCCACGCGCCGCCAAAGCGCCTCGATCAGCACCACGGTCACACGATCTTTTTCCGTACCCGCATGGCCGACGAGCCTGTCGAGTTTCCCGACGTGCCGTGGGCGATCGAGGTGGCGAAGGACTTCGCCGACCTCGGGGGCCAGGCAAAGGAGCCCGGCAAGGACAACGGTGATGGCCCCGTCGTCGAGGCGTTCCGGCCACCCGAGGACGACGAGCGAGCCAACTTCACCCGCCGGCTCACCCACTACTGGGAGTACGGCCAATGGTGTGATCCCTACACCGAGGGTGAGCACATTCGTGACCATCTGCTGCGAGCCGTCTACGGAACGATGTCGAACGTGAAGACAATGGAGCCTGCCGAGTGGGCGAATCTCGAGTTCGACTGGGTTGCACACGTCGCAGGTCAGGGCGAGTTCCGCCGCTACATCGGCGACCACGTGCTCACCGAGAACGACATTCGCGACCACGTCGAGTTCCCCGATGCCGTCGTTGAGAACTCCGGTGCCTTCTGCCTGCACCATCCCATTCACGAGGATTACGACTTCCGGCTCAAGGACTGGACCTGGGACACACGAGACGACGAACCGTTCGACATCCCGTTCCGCTCGCTGTACTCAGCCCACGTGTCGAACCTGATGATGGCCGGTAAGCACATCAGCGTGACCCACGTGGCTGGCTCGGTCTGCAAGTTCATGGGCAACGGTGCCCAACACGCCATCGCCACGGCCGCCGCCGCGGCGATCGCAAACAAGTACGGAGCGACACCCCGCCAGGTTCACGACAACC
>CALLIQ010000230.1 GCA_938008925.1 uncultured Acidimicrobiales bacterium | reverse complement strand
TCGCTCTGAACGACCTGGTTGCCGTCACCGACCACGGCGTCGCCGCCACCGGTGTCGACTGCCACGTTGCCGTCGCCGACCGTGTTGCCTTCGCCGTCGACGTCGATGAGCGTGTTGCCATCGCCGGAAACGACGTTGTCAGCCTTGTCGACGTTGGTGTTGCCATCGCCGATGTTCACGTCTTCGACGTTGCCGCCAGCGATCACGCCGGAGTTCTCACCGGTGTTGATCGGGCCGGAGTTGTTGCCGTCGATCTGCACCGCACCGTCGCCGGTGTTGAGCTGACCGCCGGAGACCTCGCCACCGACACCGATGGCTCCGTCGCCGGTTGCGACGCCGGAGACGTCGCCACCACCAGCGACCGAGCCGTCGCCGAGAGCGTTGGCGTTGGTCACATCGTTGTCGAGGTGGATGTCCACGTCGCCGGAGACGTCACCGTCGACGTCGACGTCGAACTTGGTGGAGTTGTCGACGAAGTTGTTCGTGATCTCGGTGTCGCCCTCATAGACGACGGTCACGTACTCGTTGATCGTGGTCTCGATGCTCTCGAGCGTGACGGGACCGGGGGCGGGTGCCGGGGCCGGAGCCGGAGCAGGTCCCGAGTCGGGGCCCGGAGCCGGAGCCGGAGCGGGTCCGGGCGCAGGCGCAGGTGCCGGGGCCGGAGCAGGAGCCGGAGCAGGTCCCGAGTCGGGGCCGGGGGCGGGTGCCGGAGCCGGAGCGGGTGCCGGGGCGGGACCCGAGGAGCTCACCTCGACGAGGGTCTGGGTCATGCTCTGGTCGATGTCGAGCGAGTTGCTGACGTCGGCCACGATCGGACCGAGGTCGACGTGGGACACGTCGCAGGCGGCGAGGCCTTCAGCTGCGAGGTAGGCGCTGGGGTCGGCGGCGTAGGCGGCAGCCTGCTCCGGGTCTCCGAGCACCTTGCTCAGAATCTGCATGAGGATTTCGTTGGCATCCATGGTTGTAGTCCCTCCTGAATCGGGATGTTGTGCGATCAGGATGACGGGATGTCGGCCTGCACTCGCTGGTGTGTGTGAGAGTCAAAGTAGGCGGGGTCCCCCCATTGCGGATCGGGGACTCCCCTAGTCGTCACGCCCGGTGATCAGGGCTGCTCAGAACGTGGTGTGCGTGCGCTCGAGCTGCCCCGCTCGCGTGGGCGCACGAGGGAAAACGGCCACTCCGCCGGCCACTGAGTGGCCGGCGGAGAGCATTGTGTTCAGTTGTCGAGACGATCAGTCGGCGACGTAGTCGTCCTGGGGCTCGTCGTAGTGGTCGTCGTGGTGCTCTTCGACGGGGGCCACGTAGTGGTCCTCGACCTCGGGCTCGTAGTGGGGCTCTTCGACCTCGACGTCGACCTTCGTGACGTCGACGTCGACGTGAGCGTCGAAGTCCTCTTCGTGGGAGTTGAACGAGTTGGTCGTCGTCTCCGTGAGCTCGATGTCGTTGTCCTGGATGGTGCTGCCGTCGCCGAATGCGGCGTTGGAGTCGGTGATCGTGGCGCCGGAGGCGTCGTTGATGTCACCGGAGCCGAAGTTGGCGTTGGTGTCGCCTTCGCCACCGCTCTGCACGACCTGGTTGCCGTCGCCGACCACGGCGTCGCCACCGTGGGTGTCGACTGCGACGTTGCCGTCGCCGACCGTGTTGCCGGTGCCGTCGACGTCGGTGACGGTGTTGCCGTCGCCGGAGATGACGTTCTCAGCGCTGTCGACGTTGGTGTTGCCGTCGCCGATGTTGGCGTCGGTCACGGCGCCGTCGGCGATGATGCCGGTGTTGGTGCCGGTGTTGATCGGACCCTGGTTGGAGCCGTCGATCTGCACGGCGCCGTCGCCGGTGTTGAGCTGGGTGTCGGACACCCCGCCGCCGACCGCAATGGCGTCGTCGCCGGTCGCAACGCCACTGACGTTGCCACCACCGGCGACCGAGCCGTCGCCGAGGGCGTTGGCGTTGGTCACGTCGTTGTCGATGTGGATGTCGACGTTGCCGTCGACATCGCCGTCGACGTCGACGTCGAACTTGGTGGAGTTGTCGACGAAGTTGTTCGTGATGGTCTCGTCGCCCTCATAGACGACCGTGACGTACTCATTGATGGTGGTCTCGACGGTGTCGAGCGTGACCGGGGCCGGAGCTGGGGCCGGCGCAGCGGCGGCGGCCGGAGCGGCAGCAGCGGCAGCGGGAGCGGCTTCAGCAGCCGGGGCCGAGGAGCCACCGCTGCTCGATCCACCGCTGCTCGAAGGAGCGGCGGAGGGGGCGGCCGACGGTGCGGCAGCCGGAGCGGCGCCTGCAGCCGGGGCAGCGCCACCGATCGACGACGGGGTGACCTCGATGAACGTCGATGCGACGCTCTGGTCGATGTTGAGCTCGTTCGACACGTTTGCGACGACCGGACCCATGTCGATCTGCGACAGGTCCTCGTCACCGAGTCCTTCGGCGATGAGGTAGTCGGTCGGGTTGGCCGAGTAAGCCTCAGCCTCTGCCTTATCTCCGAGCACCTTCGAAAGGATGCTGTCGAGGATTTCGTTGACGTCTGCCATTTTCTTGTTCCCTCCGTAAGGGGTTGAAGTCGTTGATGTCTCTTGCTTGTCGTCAAAGTAGGCAGACGAGCGAGAGCAAGAATCGGGGCAACCCCTATGCCCCGGCGCAGACAATAGGGGCTCGGCGAAACCAGCGCCGCAAAACCAGCACAAACAAGCCGTTCGACCCATGTTTTTGGGGCCTCGCCGACCCTTCGGTCACCGAAACCCGTACCGGTGGCTCAGCCGTTCGCGCCGGTGGCTTCGCGAATCACGGCGAGGAGCTCGGCGCGCGACGTTGCCCCGAGCTTCTGGCGGATACGAGCCACGTGGTGCTCCACCGTCTTCGGCGAGATGTAGAGCTGAGCCCCGACCTCTTTGTGCGTTCGCCCTTCCGAGACCAACACGGCGACCTCGGCCTCTCGATCGGAGAGACCGAGGGCGAGAAGCCCGCCGCCGGTGTCTTCGGTCGGCTCGACGGCATAGGTGCGGGCCGCTTCCAGCAAACGCCGAGCGACCTTCGGGTCGGGTTGATCGAGGGCGGCCTGACCGAGGATTCGAGACGCTTCCCAGCCATCGCCGACGGCGGCGAGGAGATCGGCGACACGGACGGCGTCTTCTTCTGTGGCCCGAGCGCCACGGATGTCGGCCCAGATTGCCGCCGCTGCGGTACGCGCATCGGATCGAGGGTCGGAGGGCTCCAGAGCGACCAGCGCGGCGGCCGCAGCATCCATGCCGGCACCGTCGTCGCGAGCGATGGCGAGCTGCAGCTCGACCCAGCGAGCGGCGATCGCTCCCGGGCCATCAGCGGGAAGTTGATCGAGCTGGGCGACCAACTGCTCCTTCACCGGCTCGACTCGACGGGTGTCACCGAGTCGTGCACCAGCCGCCAGCAACTCGGTGAACAGATCGGCGAGCAGCCAGCTCGTCGATTGGCGCACCAACACCGGGTCGGCCCGCTTCCAGGCGTCACGCAGTCGCGTGGTGTCGCCGGACCGACGAGCGATCGCAGCGTCGATGGCGGCCAGAATGAAGCGGTCTCGTTGCGTCCATTCGTCGCCCTCACCGTCTCGCACGGCCTCGAGGGCGGCCTGGTAGTCGCCGCTCACGAGTTGGACGTAGGCCCGCAGCAATCGGTGGGCAACCGCCTCACCTGCGCCACCGGTGTTTCGGTCGATGGCCTGGGTCAGCAGCGCTTCAGCCGCATCGAGATCGCCGACGAAGGTCGCAGCGAGTCCTCCGAGACCGTGCGGGGTGGCGCCCAGGGGTGTCTCCGACCGAACCCGATCGACGTCGTCGGCGGCCAGCGCAAAGCCGGACAGCGCGTCGGACGTTCG
>CALLIQ010000229.1 GCA_938008925.1 uncultured Acidimicrobiales bacterium | reverse complement strand
GGTGTGGTGGAAGGTGACCATCGACGGTGAGGAGATGTGGGCCAACCAACGATTCCTCGGCATGCTCGGCTCGACGACCAACCTCTTCGATCTGATCGCTGGTGAGCTCGACACGCTCGAGTACGACTCCTTGCAGGATCTCACCGAGGCGATCGCCGATGCCCGCAGCGGGGAAGATCCCGCACCCGACTTCGAGTACGCCTCGGAACCCCTTGCGTTCGATCCCGGAGATGCCTTCGTGGTCGTCGACTTCACCGGCTTCCTCGACGATGCGTCGAACGGCGAACGGATGCGGATCGAGGCCGAGGTGATCGTCGGCGACGACGCTGACGAGGTCGGCGTGCCGATCGGTGTGCGCCTGACCGACGTCGAAATCGTGCCGTTCTGCTCCCGTGGTGTGTTCGAGGGCGGCTGCATCTGACCGACTGGCTCGATCAGGTCAGTCGTACCGGCTGAGCAGTTCGTTCTGATTGCGTGCGGGGAAGCGCACGCGGAAGCGGACGTCGCCGACGAGGTCGCGAATGCGTTCGCACTCCGCCGCCAGGCGCTCCCGAGCGGTGTCGCTGATGGTTCGTTGCACGTCGAGGGCGAGGCTGCCATCGGGGCGCTGCACCCATCCGCCGACGACCTGTCCGTCGACCCAGATCGTCGGGCCTGCGTTGCCGTAGCGATCGAAAACCCGCTCCTCGATGTCAGCGTCGAGAAACCACGATCGGTCCTTCCATCCCATCGGCGTCGGATCGAGGCCGGGAAGGAGCGCGACCCACTCGCTCTGACCGCTCCCGTCATCGGCGTCTTCGGCGGCGAGCCAGCCTCGGTCGTCCGATTCGAGCGTGACCGGTTCGGCGTCGATCGATTCGAGGGCGCGAGCGACGTCGGTCTTGGTCCAGCCGGTCCACCATGCGAGATCGCGATCGGTCCCGGGACCGAAGCGGCGCAGCCAGTGATCGAGTAGCTCGGCCTGGGCCTCGGCGGTGTCGAGCTCGTCGACGCCGCCTGGAATCCAGCGCTCCATGGCGTCCCAGGCGTATTGGGAGTTGATCCACGAACCCTGCGGCCGGGTGCGCACGACACGGCCCTCGAAACCGGCGAGCTGGATGACCTTGGTGTGCGCCGCGATGTCGACGGTCGTCTTCTTCGCTGCCGGGTAGGCGACCGGGACGCGCAGGTGGGGGAGCCGTTCGCCGATGCGGCGCGTGCTGATCGGTGCCGACCGTTCGACCTCGGCCACCATGGCCTTCAAGGCGTCCTCGAGCCATCGTTCCGGCTCGTCGATCTCGGCCGCGCCCGCCAGTCGTTTCAGCAACGTCCGTCGTTCCGCCCGAGCGACCTTTCGGCCTGACGACGCGTGTGCTCGAGCCGCCGTCTCCGGCGTCATGACCCACAGCGTCCGACGCATGGCGTGGTGCCGGACGAGCGAGCGGTCCTCGTACAGGGCTGCGTCGATCGCCTCGATCGACGGCGACGCCATCCGCAAAGCAGCGGAGAGGAACACGCTGGCCGGGTCGGAGGAGTGAAGGGCGACCAGGTCGTCGGTGATGCGGGCCGGCTCGTCGATCCGCCGTGCGGGTAGGAGCCGGTGACGATGAGCGAGGCGGGCTCGCCGCTCGGCGTCGGTGATCGTGCGATGGGACACCGACACGAGTGTTGCATCTGTCAGGCGAAGGATCCTCCGAGGTGGTCGGTCCGGCCGAGGGGGTGCGGTGACATCGGGACGAGAACCCAGGCGATCAGGTAGAGAAGCGGACCGACGCCGACGGTGAGGAAGGCGAACACGAAGGCGAGCCGGACGAGGGCGACGTCCAGGCCGAGATGGTGGGCGAGGCCGGAGGCGACACCGCCGATCATCTTGTCGGGATCGCGGAGGAGCTTCTTCGGCGTGCTGGGAGGGTTTGGAAAGGTGCTGTCGTTCATGCATCTCACGATGACGGTCACCGCCTGATCGTTCGATCCGGGGACACCCTGATCGCACCCCGAGCCGACCCTGAGATCGCTCGGCGGACTGGCTTGGCATCGGAACGGTCCCGCTGGTGAGTACCGTTTCCCTCGATGCCGTCGAAACGTTCCGAGATCAAGGACCGCCTGACCAAGGCCGGAGAGCAGGTGCGCCGCACCGCCGCGGACCGTGGCCTCGACGAGCGCATCAACAACCTGCCGCTCCCGGGCAACTCTCCGAAGTCCCGTTCGATGGAAGAGATCCAGGCCGAGCTCGACTCGCTGGTCGGCCTCGACTCGGTCAAGGAGCAGGTCCGCACACAGATGGCGTTCCTCCAGGTGCAGGCCCAACGACGAGCCCACGGGCTCGCCGAGGTGCCGACGAGCCAGCACCTCGTCTTCATGGGCAACCCCGGCACCGGCAAGACCACCGTCGCCCGACTCATCGGCGAGATGTACGGCTCGATCGGGCTGCTCAAGAAGGGGCACCTCGTCGAGATCGACCGCGCCGGACTCGTTGGTCAATATGTCGGACACACCGCAGCGAAGACGAACAAGGCGGTGAAGCGGGCGCTCGACGGCGTGCTCTTCATCGACGAGGCTTACGCCCTCTCACCCGGCGGTATGAAGGGCAACGACTTCGGCGCCGAGGCGATCGAGACGCTGCTCAAGCGCATGGAAGACCATCGCGAGGAGCTCGTCGTCATCGTCGCCGGGTATCCCAAGCTGATGGACGCCTTCCTGCGTTCGAACCCCGGCCTTCGATCTCGCTTCGCCCGCGAGATCGAGTTCCCGGACTACTCCTCAGACGAGCTCGGCGAGATCTTCGCCAAGATGGTCGACGACGCTGATTACGAGCTCGCCGACGATGCATCGACGGGGCTTGCCGAGGCGTTCGGCCGAGCGGTCCGCAACGACGCATTCGGCAACGCCCGCTATGCCCGCACGCTCTTCGAACAGTCGATCAACCGTCAGGCGTTGCGCCTCGCCGACAATCACAACGTGACCGGGCTCGACAAGTCGATGGTGTCGACGATCGCGGCGGTCGACATCAAGGAAGCCGCGTCGCTGCTCGAGGCGGCGAAGGCGCCGGCACCGCCCCAGCGGGCCATGCAGATGCGCCGCCCCGGACGACCCTGAGCCGATCGAGATGACCGCCTTCGACGACGCCGCTGAACGGGTCGCCGCTGGTGCCGATCACCGAGACGAAGCGCGGTTGCTCATCGCTTCGATGACGCTCGAGGAGAAGCTCGACTGCCTCGATGGCGACACCGACTTCTGGTCGGGGCTCCACGACATGAACAGCGGTGGCTATCACGCCCATCCGTGGCCGGCGGCGGTCGTCGAGCGGCTCGGCGTGCCCGGGATCCACTTCGCTGACGGGCCTCGCGGGTGTGTGATCGACCCGGCGACGGCCTTCCCGGTGTCGATGGCTCGAGGGGCGACGTTCGATCCCGGCCTCGAGGAACGGATCGGCGAGGCGATCGGCGCCGAGCTCGCCATCCACGGCGCGAACTTCCCGGGCGCGGTGTGTCTGAACCTGCTCCGTCATCCGGCGTGGGGACGAGCGCAGGAGACCTACGGCGAGGACCCACATCACGTCGGTGAGATGGCGGCGGCGTTCACCCGCGGCCTGCAGCACCACGTGATGGCATGCATGAAGCACTTCGCCCTCAATTCCATGGAGAACGCCCGCTTCAAGGTCGATGTCAGCGCCGATGATCGCGCCCTGCACGAGGTGTACCTCCCGCACTTCCGTCGGGTTGCGGCGGAGGGTGTCGCTTCGACGATGTCTGCCTACAACTCGGTGAACGGGGCGTGGTGCGGCGACGATCCGGTGCTGCTCACCGACGTGCTACGCCGAGAGTGGGGTTGGGACGGTTTCGTCATCACCGACTTCATCTTCGGCCTCCGAGACCCGATCGGTTCCGTCGGCGCCGGGTGCGACATCGAGATGCCGTTCCGCCAACAGCGGGCCGAGGTGCTCGCCGACGCTGTCGCCGATGGTCGATTGGGCGAGGAGACTGTCGATGCCGCGGTCGAGAACATCGTCTCGACGCTGCTCCGATTCGCCCCGATCCTCGCCGTCGGCCCCGATCCTGCGCGCCTCGAGAGTGCCGAACATCGAACCCTCTCCCGCGAGGCGGCGACGTCATCGACCGTGCTGTTGAGCAACGACGGCAGCCTTCCGCTCGAGCCCGACTCGATCTCGTCCGTCGCCGTTCTCGGCCGTCTCGCCGATGTCGTCAACCTGGGAGACGGCGGATCGAGCAACGTCCACCCGACCGACGCCGTCACGGTGCTGGCCGGGCTGCGCGACGCCTTCGGCTCCGATCGCGTGGTCCACGATCCGACGGATGCCTCGATCGCCGCCGATGCCGACGTCACGGTCGTCGTCGTTGGCTACACCGCCGCCGACGAAGGTGAGTACATCGGCGAGGGGATGCTCGCCGAGGTCGCCCATCTCTTTCCCACCCGCCGCGAGCGTCGATCGAGCTCGGTTCGAGCCGACGCGACGCCCGCGCCGCCGACCGAGTCGAGCGAGGAGTCGGCGCCGACGGATGAGTCGGGTGGCAGCTCGACCTCGACGTTCCATCCCGGCGGCGACCGACGATCGCTCCGCCTTTCGCAGGCCGACGAGGCACTGATCGCCGCCGCGGTCGAGTCGTCGG
>CALLIQ010000228.1 GCA_938008925.1 uncultured Acidimicrobiales bacterium | reverse complement strand
GCGCCCGCCTCGCGCGCTGATCCTGCCGAACTCCATCTCGAGCTCGAGTGTCTCCCCGGGGACGACCTGACGGCGAAACTTCACCTTGTCGACCCCTCCGAAGAAGGGGATGCGGCCGGCGAACTTCGGGTCGGACAACGGGGCGCATGCGCCCGTCTGGGCCAGTGCCTCGATCATGAGCACGCCCGGCAGCACGGGGGCGCCGGGGAAGTGACCGGCGAAGAAGCTCTCCTCACCCGTGAGATGCCAACGGGCCCGCACTCGCTCCGACGGCACGAGCTCGATCAACTCGTCGACCAGCAAGAATGGCGGTCGGTGCGGGAGAATGTCGATCGGGCGAGGCAAGTCAGTCATTGCCGAGAAACCTAGCCGCCACGCACGTTCCAAACGTCGGACGCCCGCTCGCCCCTCGTCTTCTGGAGATCCACCGCGCTCCCCCGTTCTGGAGTCTCCTCGAGCTGGCACCCGTTCTGGAGGCTCCTCGAGCTCCCCCGTTCGTTCTGGAGAGCCAGCGCGCCGCGAGAGGCGCGGTCCGTCTCCGGAACGGACGACGAGGCGCGCACAGCCTCCAGAACGGGCAGTGGTGAGCGAGGTCGACGAGGCGCGCACAGCCTCCAGAAGCGCCGGACCGCCGGGAAGACGGGAAGACGGCGAGACGGGGAGACGCGAACGTGGCGCCCACAGGGGCGCCACGTTCACTCACGATGTGCCGGTCGGAGACCGGCCTCGGAATCAGCCCTTCGCCGCAGCCTTGAGGCGAGACCCGGCCGTGATCTTCACGGCCTTGGAGGCGGGAATGTCGATCGGCTCCTTGGTCTGGGGGTTGAAGCCCTTGCGAGCCTTGCGATCGACCTGCTCGAACGAAATGACGCCCGGAATGGTGACCTTCTCACCGCTTCCGACGGACGACATCACGACGTCGAACATGGCGTCGATCACCGCCCCAGCATCCTTCTTGGAGACACCCGATCCCTCGGCAACTGCATCAACCAGCTCTGTCTTATTCATGGCGAACTCCTCCATTTGTCTTGCCCGCGAGTACGGGGAACACGAGAAGTTGAATCGTCCCCCGACCCGGTGTCAAGCATTGTTCGCCCTTTGTTTACTGGGGTTCCGCAGTGCCGCGCCCCCGGGGGACAATTGTGAAAGAATGCCCCGTTCGCTCCGGATCAGGCGTGATTGATCATCGCGGTGCTCGCGTGATCGAAATACCCGTTGAGCATTCCTTTGGCGACATTCTGGCCATCCGGCTCGAGGTATTCCGACATGGGAACCTCGTCGACCGCTTTGGTCATTGCGGCCAGCCACGCATCACGCTCCGGCTCGCCGATCACGAAGGGCGCGTGACGCATCCGCAGACGGGGATGACCGCGTTGATCGCTGTATGTCGACGGCCCGCCCCAGTACTGCTGGAGGAAGAGGCTGGTGTGACGCCTCGGCAACGTGAGGTCGTCCGGGTAGATGGGGCGGAGCAGCGCATCGTCCTCGACGATGTCGTAGAAGGCATCGACGAGAGCATCGAAGTAGTCCGCTCCTCCAACGGCCTCGAACAACGTCACCTCGGGCTGATCACTCATCGCTCGATTCTACGGCCGGCGACTCGCCGGGCTGCTTCCGTTGGCTTTACCCGCCCGTATGCGACACTGGCGGAATGCGCTTGGACACTGCCCGGTTAGTTGCTTCGTGGTCGCCGTCATGACAGAACGCCCAACCGAGGTCGATTCCCCCGCCGCCTCGGCGGACGCCACCGAGGCCTTCAACCGATACGTGATCCCCGAGCTCGAGGTCATGTATCGCACGGCCCGGTCGCTCACCAGAAACCAGACCGATGCCGAGGACCTCGTCCAGGACACACTCCTGCGGGCCTTCCGAGCGATCGAGCGCTTCGACGGCCGCTACCCACGAGCCTGGCTGCTCACCATCATGCGCAACGCCAACATCAACCGGGCACGCAAGAAGCGGCCCGACCTGTTGGATGATCCCGATCTCACCTTCGAGCGATCGGTCGATTTCGCCGAAACCACCGGGCCAGAAGAGCTCGTGGTCGATCCGACCTTCGATGCATCGGTCACCGACGCGTTCGCCGAGCTCTCGACCGACTTCCGCCAAGTCGTCGAACTCGTCGATCTCAACGGTCTCGCCTACCAGGAAGCCGCCGACATCCTCGGCGTTCCTGTTGGCACGGTCATGAGCCGGCTCCATCGAGCCCGGAAGCGCATCCGCGATCACCTTGCTGAACACGGCCTCGATTCGGCCGCCGCCCTCCCCCGAGGAGCAACACGATGAAACTCTTCAAGAAGATGCGTGGCGGGCTTTCCTGCGACGACGTCATGGAGGTGCTCCAGAGCTACCTCGACGGAGAGACCGACACCGAAACCGCCCGCAAGGTGGCCAGCCACCTGGATGAATGCACCGACTGCGACCTCGAGTCCTCGGTGTACCAGAACATTCGCGTGAGCCTGTCGACCAACAAGGCACCCATCGATCCGGTCGTTCTCGACAGCCTCCGCCAGTTCGGGGAGCGTGTCAGCCGCGGCGAGATCGACTAACCTCCCCTGGTAGTGAACCTCCTGCTCGACCTCCGACTTCTGGGCCCGGCCGTCTGATCCGACGCGCCGGGAGTAATGACGTCCAGTCACCCCAGTCCGAGTTCAAGCAAGTCGAAGTTCGTTTCCAGGAGAAGGCAATGAGTTCATCCCACGCACGCCCCGAGTCTGCGAGCCGTCGAGCCCAACGAGGCACGGCCGGTCGCATGCCGATCGAGAAGTACCAGCACTACCTCGATGTGCTGCCCGTCGATTCGTCGAACCGCACATGGCCAGACGAGGTCACCACCGAAGCACCGTTGTGGTGCTCGGTCGACCTTCGAGATGGCAACCAGGCACTCATCGAGCCCATGGACCCCGCCCGCAAGCGGATGATGTTCGATCAGCTCGTCGAGATCGGGTTCAAGGAGATCGAGGTCGGCTTTCCCGCTGCCAGCGACACCGACTTCGAGTTCGTCCGCCAGATCATCGAAGACGGCGCCATCCCGAGCGACGTGTCGATCCAGGTGCTGACGCAGGCCAGGCCCGAGCTCATCGCTCGGACCTTCGACAGCCTCGTCGGCGCTGAGAACGCCATCGTTCACCTCTACAACAGCACCTCGACCGTCCAGCGCCGGGTCGTGTTCGGGCTCGACGAGCAGGGCATCATCGACATCGCCGTCGAAGGCGCGAAGGCGTGCCAGGCCAACGAGCACAAGCTGCCCGGCACGAACCTTCGCTATGAGTACTCGCCGGAGAGCTTCACCGGAACCGAGCTGCCGTTCGCCAAGCGCGTCTGCGAAGCGGTGATGGACGTCTGGCAGCCCACGCCGGACAACCCCGTCATCCTCAATCTGCCGGCGACCGTCGAGATGAGCACCGCCAACATCTACGCCGACATGATCCAGTGGTTCGATGCCAACATCGACAACCGCGAATCGGTCGTGTTGTCGCTGCACCCTCACAACGACCGCGGCACCGGCGTCGCCGCCGCTGAGTTCGGCGTCATGGCCGGAGCCGATCGGGTCGAAGGCACGCTCTTCGGCAACGGCGAGCGCACCGGCAACGTCGACATCGTCACGTTGGCGCTGAATCTGTTCAGCCAGGGTGTCGATCCCGAGCTCGACTTCACCGAGATCAACGAAGCCCGTCGCATCGCCGAGCACTGCAACCAGTTGCCGGTGCACCCCCGCCATCCCTACGCGGGCGACCTCGTCTACACCGCCTTCTCCGGCTCCCACCAAGACGCCATCAAGAAGGGCTTCGAGGCGATGGAGAAGACCGGACAGACGGTGTGGGAGGTGCCGTACCTCCCCATCGATCCAAAGGACGTCGGCCGGACCTACGAAGACGTCATCCGAGTCAACTCACAATCCGGCAAGGGCGGCGTGGCCTACCTGCTCAAGACCGAGCAGGAGTTGGACCTCCCCCGCCGGATGCAGATCGAGTTCACCCGCGTCGTACAACAGATCACCGACACCACGGGCAAAGAGGTCACCGGCGACGAGATCTGGAAGCAGTTCCAGGATCACTATCTCGCAGCCACGAAGCCGTACGAGCTCGTCTCGTTCTCCACCTCGCAGAACGCTGCCGGCCAGGACCGCACGACGATGAGCGTCGTGATCCGAGTCGATGGTGAGGAGACCACTGTCGAGAGCGACGGCAACGGCTCGATCGATGCGTTCGCTGCGGCGATCCGCCAGCTGAGCGGCTCGGAGCTTCGAGTCCTCGACTATCACGAGCACGCGATCGGCGCTGGCGCCGACGCCCGGGCCGTTTCCTACGTCGAGACCAAGGTCGACGGCAAGGAGATCTGGGGTGTCGGCATCCACACCGACATCGTCACCGCTTCGCTCCGTGGCCTCGTGTCGGCCATCAACCGAGCACACTCGTCTTGACCGAGAGCGGGCGGGCCTCACGGCTCGCCCGCCACTCGTCTGCGATGATCTGACCTGCTGGCCTATTCGACGAGCAGGGTCTCGGGTCGGTAGGTCGCCCAGGCGAACCAGAACGTGTCGAGGTGGGGAATGCGCTCGAGCGACTCACCGCTCAGTTCACCCTCGGCCGCCGTGCCGTTGATCGTCCACGTCGATCCGGTCTGATCGTCGACGAACCCGCCATCGGTCGCCGTGAACGTCAGCGGGGTCCCGTCAGCTGTGACGGGCACGAACGCGCCGGTCTGGCCGATGTCTTGGCCTTCGATGATCTCGCTCGTGTCGAGCGCTGACGCCAGGCCACCCTGGTGGAACAACACGACGTTGCGACCCTCTTCGTCGAGCGCAACCACTCCCTCGGCGCTCAGCGTTGCCAGCGACACGGCGATCGGACCCGCCGGGTCGACCACGCCGACCACTCGGATCTTCGATTCGAGGCGCTCATCGATCGGCTGGCTGATGAAGGTGGCGATCGGCGGACGGTTCTCGTTGTCGTAGCCCTCGTACGGATTCGCACCGTACGCACGATCGAAACCAGTGTCGACGCTCAGGACCTGGCCGTCGGGATACAGCTCGCTGAATTGACCGAACGACAATGTCTGCGCCGGGAGAAGCGTGAGTTCCGCTCCAGCGAAGTGCCCGACGAGTCCCTGTCCCGTGAAGTGCGCCCACAACGACTCGGTCTGGCGGTCATACATCACGAGCGCCGACTGATAGAGCCGACCCGAGGTGCCGAAGTCGAGCACTCGATCGCCGAACCGGCGGTCGTAGGCGATCGCCGAGTTGCAGAGCGGGCAGTACGTCACGGTCACGGGCACGTCGCCGATCACGTCGTTCACGATCTCGTGCCAGATCATGATTTGGATGGGATACGCCCGGGCATCGCCGTCGATCTCGACGACGACGACAGGTTCCTCGTCGCTGCCGATGAAGTCGGCATCGGCGATCGACACGAACTCGGGCGTGTCGATCGGGGGAATGCCGTCCGGCGGTGGACCGCCGCTCACGATGTCGCTTGGCAAGACCACGGGGGGAGGAAAGCTCGGATGGATGGGGCCGACCCGGAGAACGGAGTCTTGAGGGTCTGCGTCGTAGTCGATGGTCGAGTAGTCGAACCCGGCGACGGGAGCGATGTACGTGTCGACGTCGTCGGTCGCTGCATCTGCGGCGTCGGAGTCGGCGGCGTCCTCGTCGTCGCTTTCGCCCTCCGCGTCTGATTCGGCGCCGTCGTCGTCGGCATCCCCGTCAGAGGCGGCGTCGTCCGTCGAGGCCTCGGTCTCGGTCGACTCGCCGGCGTCGGCAGCGGTGTCGGCTCCTCCGTCACTCGCCGAGCAGGCGCTCGCAACCAAGGCGAGGGCGAGAGCGACGATCAGAAATCGGACACGAGCGGCTGAGTTCGGCACAGCCCTGCAACCGCTGGAACCGCCGATCTCTTCCCGCCCGTTGTCCTCCCGCGCCGACAGTCGTCAGTGGGTGACGCGATCGGAACCGACGCCCGTGTAGCGACTCAAGGGCCGCTGCATGCGGAGTTGCCACCAGTCGGCGTCTCGGGCGTGGGCATGAAAATGCTCCGGAACCTGTCGCATCTGACGATCGATGGTCCAGTTTCCCGCCCCGAACCGCGCATCGGCAGCGATCGTCAGCGCGTCGAGACAGTGCTCCACCACCGCAGCTGGCGGCTCGGTCCCGTGGCCGTTCCACACGACCATCGGCACGCTGCAGGCTTCACAGTCAGCGACCCAGCAGACGTCGTCCTCGGAGTACCAGTGCGTGAAGCGATCCGCAGCACACAGCTCACAGGCGTCGACCTTCGCCCAGTCCGACGAGCCAGCCATGGGTCAGCCTCGATCGATCGGTCGGCCGATGTCGGCCTCCGACCGTGGATCCCACCGTGCAGAGCGGGCATTGGCGATGAAGCGCCGCAACAACACCGGATCCTTGTGGCCGGGCTTCGCCTCGACCCCCGAAGCCACATCGACACCCCACGGCTGGACCGTTTCGATGGCATCGGCCACGTTCGTCGGGTCGAGCCCACCGGCGAGCAACACTCGCCGGTTGATCCCGAGACGCTCGAGGATCGAGTGGTCGAACGGACGACCGTCGCCGTCCTTCGGCGAGTCGACCATCAGCTGCACGGGCCCGTAGTCCTCCACACGCTGCAGACCCGGATCGCCAGGCGTGAACACTCGAATCACCGACGGGACGCGCTCAGCGATCCACCGAGTGTCTTCAGCCGATTCGCGCCCGTGGAGCTGCACGGCCCGGAGACCGATCGAGTTCGCTGCCTCGACGACCCGTTCCCGTCGCTCGTTCTGGAAGACGCCGACGGTGAGGATGTCGGGAGGAAGCCGACGGACGACGTCGCGAGCACGTCCTGCCGTGATCCGGCGAGACGATGCGGCGAAGATCATGCCGATGGCATCGGCGCCGAGACCCGCAGCGAGCAGCGCATCGTCTGGTGTCGTGATCCCACAGACCTTCACGAACACGCGACGGTCGTCGCCGTGGTCTGCAGCGCTCGATGGGACGGTCACGACGTCACGCTAGCCAGGCGAGAGCCAGGGCGATACTCGGTTCATCCGCAGGCGCGGAGCCCGGCGACCGCTGCGGCCGGATCGTCGGAGCGGACCAGCGTCTCGCCGACGAGCACCGCGTGGTAGCCGGCTGCCGCGAGCAGGGCAGCGTCATCGGTTCCCTTGATGCCCGATTCCGCGACTCGCACGACCCCTGTCGGCAGTGCACGGCCGACGCGGACGGCGCGCTCGGTGTCGACCTCGAAGGTGACGAGATCTCGTTGGTTGATCCCGATCATCGTTGAGCCAACGGCCATCGCCCGCTCGACTTCGGCTTCGTCATGGGCTTCGACGAGCACGTCGAGACCGATCTCGACGGCCAGATCATGGAAGTCAGCCAATTCGACGTCGTCGAGGGCCGCCACGATCAACAGAAGGCAGTCAGCACCCATGAGGCGGGCGTCGACGACGTCGAGGGCCGACACCGTGAAGTCTTTTCGAAGGACCGGAAGCGTCACCGCCGCCCGTGCCGCAGCGAGGTCTTCCGGCGAGCCGCCGAATGCGTCTGCGTCGGTGAGCACCGACAAACAGGTGGCGTCGCCAGCCGCGTACATCGTCGCCAACGCCGCCGGATCGAGCCCGGCGGCGAGGTCACCCTTCGACGGTGAGCGTCGCTTGATCTCGCTGATGACGGCGAGGCCATCGACGGAAGCGATCGCCGAACGGAACCCACGTGTGGGTGCGAGATCGGCGACCTGCTCGCGCAGTGCGTCGATCGACCGCTGATCGTGACTCGCCGCGTCTCGATGAGCGGCGAGAATCGAATCGAGATAGGTGCTCAGAACTCCAGGCCCTTTGCGGCCACCGGATCCATCAGCTTGACGTCGGGACGACCGGCCAGCAGCCCGCCCATGGCGCCCATGGCCGCCTTCATGCCATCA
>CALLIQ010000227.1 GCA_938008925.1 uncultured Acidimicrobiales bacterium | reverse complement strand
TGGCGCCCTCCCACCGACAACGACGATGCGACGTTCGGTGACGAGATGCTCGTGACCCGGCTCGCCCATGCGGGACTCGACCAGGCCGTCGCTGAACGCACCCGCGATTGGTTCATCGACGAGACGGGGCGAGGGCGCCGGGGCGACGGTTCGAGTGGCCCCGGCACGACGTCGGCCGGCACCCGGTTCGCGTTCGGACCCGACCTCTCGTTCCGTGTGTCATGGACGATCGGACCCGAGGGTGATGTCGCGTTCGGCCTTCACGTGGATGCGGCACTTCACCTGCCACCGCTGCTTCGGGCTGGGATCGAGCTCGAGCTCGACGGTGGCTACGAGCACATCGAGTGGTTCGGTCCCGGGCCTGAGGAGAGCTATCCGGATCGCGTCGAGGGGCTTGCCGTCGCTCGACACCGGTCGACGGCGACCGAGTCCTTCTTTCCCTACGCTCGACCGCAGGAGACGGGCAACCGAACCGATCTCCGCTGGTTCGCGCTGCGGGCCGGCATCGATGGGGCGGGGTTGGTCGCGGTTGGCGATCGGCGATTCGACGCGGCGGCGCTGCACGCGTGGAGTGAGGACATCACGGCCGCCCGTCATCCTCATGAGATCGAATGGAGCGACAAGACCGTGCTTCGGCTCGACGGCGCTCACGCTGGACTCGGCACGGGGAGTTGCGGACCGGGCGTTGCGGTGCGCCACCAGGTCGTGCCCTACCACGTGCGCAGCCGCATCGTCCTCCGAGCGATCAGCGCAGGCGACGATGCTGGGGCGGTCGCGGCACCGGTTTCGACGACCGCTCGACATCGTCGCTGGCACTACTGAGGGTGGGGTGAGGTCACCGGTTGACCACGCAGGGCGGTTGAGTCACACTTTCGGTGGCGAAACGTGTCGTGTGGGCACGAGGTGTGCGGATGCGTGGCGTCTGGATGCGTGAAACATGAACGCATCGGGCGCTGTGGTGTGTGGAGGCGAGTGTGGTGGGTTGTGGCGATCGTCGGATGAGTCGGCGTGTTGGTGGGAGACGACCCCTGTTGGGGGCGTTGCTTCTGTCGATGATCGTCTTCGCCGGCCCGCTCGCCTCACCAGCCAGCGCACTCGATCGGCCGCTCCGGCCCTCGAATCTCACCGTCGAGACCGACGGCGAGTCGGCCACCTTGGAGTGGACTGATCGATCGACGGCGAATCGGCCCGTCGACACGTGGTCCGTCGTTCTCTTCGGCGAAACGGGCGAGGACCAAGGTCGGACCATCACCCGCACGGTTCGCCAGCCGACGGTCACCGTGAACGGTCTCGCCCCTGGGCGATGGGAGGCGCGAGTCCGTGCCGTCAACACCGAGGGACAGAGCGCACGGCGCGATCTCGACTTCTTCATCGTCGCCGAACCCGAGCCGCCGTCGCCGCCGACGAGCGTGACCGCGACGGTCGATGGCGAAGACGTCGTGGTGCGGTGGCAGCCGCCTCGAGACGACGGTGGAAGCGACATCACCGGGTACCGAGTGGTCTACGACGGTGTGACGACGCGATTCGGATCCGGTCGGCGGAGCGCCACGCTGTTCGATCCCGGCCCCGGTGAACACCGGTTCGCCGTATCGGTCGCGAACGAGGACGAGTGGAGCGAGCCGGTGACGGTGTCCGCAGTCATCGTCGAGAAGCCGACTCGACCGAGAAATCTCTCTGCGACCGTCGACGGGCAGTCGATCAACGTGTCGTGGAGCGCACCGTCGAACGACGGCGGTGGCGTCGACCGCTACGAGGTCGTCGTCGGCGGGACGACCCGCAACGTGACCGGAACCTCGGCCGTCTTCTCCG
The DNA here is from genome assembly GCA_938008925.1 of uncultured Acidimicrobiales bacterium. Lineage (GTDB taxonomy): Bacteria > Actinomycetota > Acidimicrobiia > Acidimicrobiales > SZUA-35 > CALEWY01. Next base: position 1,028 of record CALLIQ010000227.1, on the reverse strand, counting down.
GTCTCGCCGAGGGTTCCTATGAAGTGAAGGTCCGGGCGGTCAATGCCGCTGGCCGCAGTGGCTTCGCCACGGTGCAAGGGGTGTTCGTCGAAGCCGAGATCGTCGTCCCCGGTCCGCCGCGATCGATCAACGCGACGACCGAGGGCCGCCAGGTCACGGTCACGTGGATCGCACCGGCTGATCCGGGCACCTCGCCGGTCACCAGCTACGAGGTCACTGTCGATGGCGTCACCAAGACCGTGACCGGTACCCAGGCCGTGTTCGACCGGGTCGGCCGAGGAGGTCAGACGGCTCTCGTTCGCGCCATCAGCGCAGACGGCAAGGGCCCGATTGCGAGTTCGAACGGCGTGTCCGTTCTCCGACCGTTCGATCCGTTCAACTCCGTCGACTCCTTCGTTGGGCAGCAGTACCGAGACTTCCTCGGCCGCTCACCCGACGCCGACGGGTTGTCGTTCTGGTCCAATGCGACCGGTGCTCGGGGCGAGAACGTCGCCGAGGTGATCGAGCAGTTCCTCCGTGCACCCGAGTTCGAGCATCGTCGCTCGGTCATCCGTCTGTACCTGGCGTACTTCAATCGCTTCCCTGACGCCGACGGGTTCGAGTACTGGTCGCGGCGCCTTGCGAACGGAACCTCGACGCTCGACGACGTGTCGCAGTTCTTCGCAACGTCTGACGAATTCATCGCGACCTACGGCAACCTCGACGATGGCCAGTTCGTCGTGGTCGTGTACAACAACGTGCTGGTTCGCCAGCCCGAACAGGCCGGGTTCGTGTACTGGCTCGGCCGGATGGGCGACGGCCTGAACCGCGGTGCCGTCATGACGAACTTCTCCGAGTCGGTCGAGTTCCGTGGGCTCAGCGCACCGGCGGTCGACGTGGTGACGGCGTACCGGGGCATGCTCGGTCGGACGCCCACCTCTGGTGAGGTGGCGACCTGGGTCCCGATCCTCGCTGCTTCCCCCGATGCGATCGAGTCGCTCATCGCAACGATCTACACCGGCGAGGAATATGCGGCCCGGATTCGCCCC
>CALLIQ010000226.1 GCA_938008925.1 uncultured Acidimicrobiales bacterium | reverse complement strand
CGACCTCCGACTCGACACCTACTTCCGCGTGTTCAAGAACCACACGCTGGGCCACATCGACGTGAAGCAGAACCTCGAGGAGCTCACCGAGCTCGTCGAAGCGTCAGACGACGATCCGTTCATCTTGCATCCCGGTGAGTTCGTGCTCGGCTCCACCGCCGAGCGCGTCGCGATCTCGTCCGATCTCGTCGGGCGGATCGAGGGCAAGTCGAGCCTCGGTCGGTTGGGCCTGCTGATTCACACCACCGCTGGCTTTGTCGACGCCGGGTGGGACGGACAACTCACGCTCGAGTTCTCGAACGTGGCGTCGCTGCCGATCACCCTGTATCCGGGCATGAAGATCGGGCAGATCAGCTTCATTCAAATGACGTCCGAAGCCGACCGGCCATACGGCTCGAGCGAACTCGGATCGAAGTACCAGGGGCAGGTCGGCCCCCGCCCGAGCCGGTACTGGGAAAACTTCGACTAGACGGCGATCGCTGCGTCGGGTGCGGCGAAGACCGCCGAAGTGGCTGGGCTGACCGTGAAGCGATCGAAGCCGTAGTCGCTGGCGAGTCGGTCGATCATCTCACCGGCTCGATTCGGCGAGTGGACGGCAACGAAGTCGACGTGGCGTCGAAGGAACATCGCGTCGCCGTCGCGCACGACAGCTTGGTCCCAATCGAACGACTCGACGGCGCTCGCCGGGTATCGACCGTGTGCGAGTGCGTGAGGGAACCAGTTGGTGGTCCACGCGCCGGCGATGTCACGGCCTTCGTCGGTCGGGACCAAGGTCTCGAAGTCGAGCTCGATGCCGACCTCCGCAAACGGCGAATGGGCGTGCAGGATCCGCACGGCCATGCCGTGAGCCAGGAGCATGTGGTGAGCGGCATCGAGCATGCCGGCGCTGGCCGCCTCGACGAGGGTCTCGCCGTTGCGTCGATACATCGAGTCGAGCGCTGCGAGCGGACGACTCAACGTGATCCACTGATCGACCCGATGGCCGATCGAAGCGGCGACGGCACCGGCGTAGTCGGCGAAGCGGTCGGCGGCGGCTCGGGTACCCCAGCCGCCGTTCGAGAGCAGGTCGGCTGGGAGGTCGTTGGCGCAGAGCACCACGCAGATCTGATCGCTGGATTCTTCGAGACGATCGAGCTGCGCGTGATAGCCAGCCAGCACCTCCTCGTCGATCTTGGCGCCGTCGCCGACACCTCGCCACGAAGTGACGAGACGTCCAGTTTCGGTCAGTCGGTCTTCACTCGACAAGGTCGTTGCCCACGCCATGCCAGTTCCCCTCTGTATGCCTGCAATATGCAGGGTGGTTGTGCCACATGATTCACCAAGCAGCTATATGCGTACCCAGCGCATCGGCAAGTAGAGCCAAATGTTGAGAGGCTGTCAATGATCATTGACAGAACTGGGGGTTCGTTCAGGTTTGTTCGGGCCCCAAACCAAAAGTCCGAACAATAGGAACGATTTGTCTGGGGTGTCGAATCGGGTGAAAATGAAACCGAACCCGCTCCATCAGTGAGATGTGAGCGGGTCCGGTGCGAATCGGTGTCGGTTGTGGTCGCCGCTCAGGCCGAGACGAGCGGGGAGAACGGGCTCAGTCGCCAGCTGCTCCGAGCGACGGACCACCAGGGCTCTGGGACTCGATGGCCGATCGGCGGACGTCGGCCTCGCTCGCAGCGGAGGCTTCACCCGTCTCGATCGCCTCGAGCAGGTGCATGGCGATGTCGGCGACGCGAACGTCTGACTCTTCCTTGCCATGGCCCTTCACGCCGTCGTCCATCATCACGTAACAGAACGGGCAGGCGGTGGCGACGCGGCTCGCTCCGGTCTCGATCAGCTCGAGCGAGCGCTCGTCGTTGACCTTGACGCCGATGTCTTCTTCCATCCACATCCGGGCGCCGCCGGCGCCACAGCACATGCCCTGTGTGCCGTTCCGGCCGGCCTCGACGATCTGCACGCCCTTGAGCGAACCGATGACGTTGCGGGGTGAGATGTAGACGTCGTTGTGGCGACCGAGGTAGCAGCTGTCGTGGTAGACGATCCGCTCCTCGAGTGATGCGGCCGACACGTCGAGCTTGCCCTGGTCGATCAGCCACTCGAGGAACTGGCTGTGGTGCACGACCTCGTAGTGACCGCCGAGCTGCGGGTACTCGTTCATCAACGTGTTGAAGCAGTGCGGGCACTGCGTGATGATCTTCTTCACGCCGATGCCGTTGAGCGTTTCGATGTTCTGCTTGGCGAGCATCTGGAACAGGTACTCGTTGCCCGAGCGACGCGCTGAGTCGCCGGTGCACAGCTCGGACGGGCCGAGGATGGCGAAGTCGATGTCGGCCCGCTCGAGGAGCTTGGCCATCGACTGGGTGACCTTCTGGTTCTTGTCGTCGAAGCTGCCAGCGCAACCGACCCAGTAGAGGTACTCGTGGGTGAGCGGCGAGTCGGCGTCGATGATCGGGACGTCGAGGTCCTTGGCCCAGTCGGCGCGAGTGCTCTGGCTCATGCCCCACGGGTTCGAGGAGTTCTCCATCGCCCGGAAGGCGGTGCCGAGCTCGGTGGGGAAGTCGCTTTCCATCAGCGTGAGGTAGCGACGCATGTCGAGGATCTTGTCGAGGATCTCGATGTTGACCGGGCAGATCTCGTCGCACGCCTTGCAGCTGGTGCAGGCCCACACCTCTTCGGTGCTGATGCGCTCGAAGACCGAATCGGTCTCGACCTGGATCTCGGCGACGACGCCGAGCGGGGGAGCGACGGCCGGGTCGCCGGAGCGGCTCATGACCTCGCCGGTCTTGAGCACGATCTCACGAGGGTCGAGCGGCTTGCCCGTGGCGTGAGCGGGGCAGACCGAGGTGCAACGACCGCACATGGTGCAGGCGTCGGTGTCCATCAGCTGCTTCCACGTGAAGCTGTCGACGGTGTTGGCACCGAAGTTCTCGAGAGCGGACTCGCCAGCGACGAGGTCGGGCATGGCCTTCATGGCGCCCTTGGGGCGGTCACGGTGGCTGAGGTACATATTCAGTGGTGAGGTGAACATGTGCCGCATCATGGTTCCGGGGATGATGACCAGGAACGTAAAGAAGCTCAGGACATGGGCGATCCACCAGGCCTG
>CALLIQ010000225.1 GCA_938008925.1 uncultured Acidimicrobiales bacterium | reverse complement strand
ACCCACCCGTTCCGCCAGCCAGACCGTCCCGCCGACCGCGGCGAGCATGATCACGCAGGCGGCCGAGATCGTCGTCCACGGCGTCGCCGGGTCGAGGACCGGCGGGAGGTCGGGCGATGGGTCGAAGCGAGGGACCGTTCGCCGGACGAGCGGCGGGACGAGCGCCGCACTGGTGATGAGTGCCACGGTGGCGATGCCAGCGACTTCGGCCGCGGTCGTGAGGGCGAGCCGATTCGCTGAGAGGCCCATTCGCCGAGCCATCAGTGACCCGAGCTCTCGCGTGGCCCGCTGGCTGGAGAGGTAGAGGAGCAGCGAAGCCAGCGCTGCGAGGATGCCGACCGCCCCGAGCCATCGGAGATAGCCGAACGCGAACGACGGGGCGATCAGATCGGCGTCGGCCCGGCGATCAGCGCGAGAGATCACCGACCGGTGCCGGACGTCGTTGTCGGCGAGGAAGATCTCCATCGAGGGACGTGACGACTGGGAGATCAAATGCTGTCGCAGGCGCGACGACGGAGGCACGAAGGACTCGACGAAATCGGGATCCTCAGGGCTGACACCGACGGCACTGGCTGTGCGCTCGAGGACGAAACGATCGAAGCGGGCCCGAGAGACCGCGAGGGTCACACGAGAATCCGAAGCGAGCGGGATGGAACCGACGCTGCCGACGACCGTGTAGGGCACGGGCTCGGCGACGCCGAAGCTGCCGGTTCGCGGCACCGACTGCCCGGTGAGCGAGACGACGGGCAGATCGCCCCCGACATCGGCTTCGAGCAGTTCGGCGAAGTCGACGAACGACAGCTCGGCATCATCGGGCCAATCGAAGGAGTCCGCCGCCGTCGAGAGATCGACTGCGACCACACGCACGCGCTGACTCCCCGGAGCGATCCTCGTCTGTTCGAACCCCGCGATGGAGCTCATCGGCGGAAGCTCGAGGTCATCGGCCGGCAGCCCGACGAGATCGACGAGGGTCTCACCGCCGAGCTCCGCGAAGAGCGACGCCGAGACGGCATCATCGAGCTCGTCGACCATGAGCGTCGACAGGCCAAACAGTCCGAACGAGACGGCGAGGGCAGCCACGACGGCCCGGCTCGTGCCGCTCGCTCGCGTTGCTCGTCGCCAGGCCAAGAACATCACGGGCGCGAGAGCCGAGGGACGCCTGCCGGCCTCTCGCATGATTCGCTCGACGACGAGAAGGGCGACGGCAACGCCGACCCCCAGGATCACCACGGGCAGGGCGAGCAGCGAGAGGTCAACCTCCCCGTCGCCTTCAGGGGCGGACCCGGCATCGATCCAGACATAGCTGGCCAGGGCGATCCCGGCGCCGAGCAGGACGAGCCTGCGGCCGAACGACGGGACCGACAGACCGGGGCGATCGAGCGCCCTCGCTCCGAGGACGCCGGTGACGCTCGCGCTGGCGAGCCATCCACCCGTCAGGACGAGGAGCGATCGATCGATCGTGAGTGAACGCGCCGCGGTCTCGATGTCGAGAACGCCCGCCGACGGCCCGAGTGTGGCCCCCGCCAATGCCGCACCGGTGAAGCCGATGGCGGCTCCCACCGCCGTCGGCATGGCGAGCTGCCCAAGCGCTCGCGCCGCAAAGTGCTCCCACCGGTCGCCTTCTGCCGCCAGAAGCGCGAATTCGTGTCGCCGCCGGCTGACGGCGAAGGCGGATGCCCCGACCATCACGAGAAGTCCGATGGCAGCGCCGGCGACCTGCGTCGATCGAAGTGGCCGGTCGAGCGAAGCGCTCCGATCCTCGACGATGGCGAGTGTTCTGGCCAGCGTCGACAGCACGACGGGGGCCGCAGGGTCGACGCCCGCTTGCGCATCGAGCGCGTCTCGAATGGTCTCGTCTCGCACGAGGGATCGCTCGAGGCTTCTGATGTCGCCGACTGCCGCCGTCAGCTCGTCGAGCGTGGAGGGCGCCGTGGCGATCGGAACCGACCACCGGACGGTTCCCGTGACCCCGAGGTCGGCCATCGCCCGGTCGTCGACAAAGACGAGGGCGAAGCTCGGCGCTTGGAACGGGCTCAGATAGCGCGGGACGAGCGCGGGCGGAAGCGAGTCGAGGAAGACGCCGAGATCGATGCCTCGCTCGCTCCTCGGGATGGTCTCGTCCTCGGTCCAGAGCGTCTCGTAGACGCCGACGATCAGGATTGCGGCCGCAGCGCCGCCACCGGGTGCGACCTCCGCACCAGGTTCTTCGGGTTCGGCGTCGGAATAGAACACGAGGGTGTCGCCGAGCTCGAGCCCGAACCGCTCTGCCATCCAATTCGAGATCCAGGCGCCCTCGAATTCGTCCGGAAGGTGTCGGACGTAGTCGATGGTCTCGATGGCGCCGTCGTGATTGACGAGGCGGGCGGGAACCGTCAGGGCGGGGGTGTCGAAGCCATTCCCGATCCGACCTCGCGGGGTCGACATCGTCCGGGTCACCGCTGGGGAACCGGGCAACGAGGCGAGTCGTTCGCTCACGGCGCGATCGGCCTCGTCGCTGGGGACTCGGGAGAACGACGCATTGGTCTCGACGCTGACCGTACGATCCGAGCTCGGCCCGTCCTCGACGAGGATCTCGGTGATCACGTCGGCGGCACCCCCGCGCCACAGGTCAGCCGTCGCGACGAGGAAGACGGGAATGGCGGCGGAGCCGACGAGGGCGAGGAGGAGTTGGCGGTCGCGCCAAGGTACGAGCAGCCAGCGAACGAGGGCGGAGCTCACGATTGGCGCGGTGAGTTGGTGGCGATGAGGAGATCCAGCGTCTCGTCCAGCGGGCGGTCGTCGAGCCGCTCGATGCGGCCGTCCGGGGCGGTGATCGTCGCTCCCGCCTCGACGAGAACCTCCACCAGGTCTCTCGTGGTCCGGTCGTCGGGAGAGACGTCGAGATTGTCGAGGGCGTAGTAGATGAGAGGGCGGCCGACATCGTCAACAGCGCTGACGTCTGCACCGCCGTCGATGAGGGCGTCGATCGCGGCTCGACGGTCGTGTCCGACGGCGATCATGAGCGCGGTCGAGCCGTAGCGGTTCGTCGTTCGAGCGTCGATCGATGCGCCGCCGTCGAGGAGCGTCACCAGCGCCTCCGCGTTGCCGTTTCGAGCGGCCAGATGCAATGCGGTGTGCCCTGACGAACTGGTCACCTCGAGCGCAGCGCCCCCATCGATCAAGGTTCGCACCGTGGTCTCGTTTCCGCGGATCGAGGCGACCATGAGCGGGGTGAAGCCGAAGCGGCCGGGCCCGTCGATGTCGACGCCGTCGTCGAGGAACGATCGAACGCTGGCGAGATCGTCGGCCCGGATGGCGTCGAGGAGCGTCTCCGTGCTCGGAGCGAGCTCGACATCGACCGAGCTGGGGCCGGTGTCCGATTCGCTGGACGGGCTGGACACGTCGAGTGCGATGCCCGGTTCGGCGTCGATCCTGGACGCGACGAAGGCGCCGCCCAAGGCGATGCAGGCGCTCGCCGCCACGAGTCGTCCCGCTCGGCGGCGCCGGCGAATCTGACGTGCTCGCCGGTGGACCTCGTCGTGCTGCAGCGTCGAGGGCGGACCGGCCAGCCGCTGCAGCGACCGCTCCAGTTCATCGATGTGCATCATCGACCTCCAGCTCGACCCGCAACGAAGCGAGCGCCCGGTGCGTCTGGGTCTTGACGGTCCCTTCTGAGATGCCGAGCACCTCTGCGGTCTCGGCCACGCTCATGTGCACGAAGTGGCGAAGGATCACGACTTCTTGTTGCCGTCGACTGAGCGAGCGGAGTGCCTCGTCGAGAGTCAGCGCGTCGACCGTGGTGAGGTCGGGACCGGGCACTGTCGACTCCGCTGTCGCCGCTTCACGCCGTTCAGCTCGTCGGCGGATCGTCAGCCGACGCCAATGCGACGAAGCGAGGTTGAACCCGACTCGGAACACCCAGCCCCGGGGGTTTGCCATGAGACCGACATTCTCCCAATCGGCCCACGCCCGCGCGATCGCTTCCTGCGCAATGTCTTCGGCGGTCGCTCGATCCCCGGTTCGGATGCTGAGAGCTCCGACCAGTGGGCCGTTGATCTCGGCGAAAAAGCGCGAGGCCTCGGTGACGAAGTCCGGCGAAGAAGCGTCAGGCGGGCCTGTGACCGGGATCGAGTCGCGTCGAGGCATCGCCCGTAGCCTGCCCGATCGGGCGGCGGTGCGCGGTTGGTCGACCTCCACACCTCCTACAACGCACGAGGCCGGTGATCGGTTGACGCGGACTCAGATGTCTTTGGCCAGCGCCCGATTCGGTCAGCGAGCGAGCCGGCCGCCGGTCAGCTGCCGTTGACCCGACACGCGACACAGGGCGATGGCCCGAAGTGCGTCACGTGCGGCGTCCACGAATCACCGTCGAAGTAGCGAAGGTGGTGACGCCCCTCGGGGTCGTCGAACCAGCCCGCCGTCTCGGCCGATGGTGCCATCGTGACCTGATCGGCCCGAAGTGTCTCCGCAATGGAGGGCAGTGTTGTCATGAGTCCCACATCCCCGTTGATGTCGGTGCCGCCTGGCTCCGCCTGATGGACGCCACAGATCTCGGTCCCCGTTGATCGAGTGTGATTTACGTCCCCTAGTAACGGCCGAAGATACGGATTCTTGAGAAAGAGTGGAAGGGGGTCGGGAAGGATGCCTCAGTCGGTCGAGCCATTCGGATCGGCGCCCGGCGCCGACGCGCCCGC
>CALLIQ010000224.1 GCA_938008925.1 uncultured Acidimicrobiales bacterium | reverse complement strand
GTGTAGTCGTCGTGGAAGTAGCGGATGCGGACGTTGAGCCGTCGTGCGGCGACGATCGCGGCTCGGTGAGCGTCGGTCGAGTTGGTGAGATCGAGCGTGGCTCCGACGCCGGCCGGGCCGACCCAGGCGACCTCGAGCACTCGGGGGATGTTCTCCGGCGTTGCCACGTCGTTGTCGAGGATCTCGTCCCAGACGTCGTCGATGAGCTGCTCCTTGAACGACGGTGGGCGGAGCGCATCGGCTAGGTGGAGTTCGAGTGTGCCGGGGGCGGGCACGGCGAGGAACGACTCGAGGTCGGTCGAGGTCGCGAGGCTCATTCGTTTCCATCGGCAGGTCGTCGCCGGCCGTGACCGAACCAATGATGGGGCGCCGACGTCAGACTCCGTACGACGGAAGACTCTGTGCGAGGCTCGGATCGGAGGAGGAAGTGATGAAGATCGCCGGCGTGATGGCCGCTTCGATGCTGCTCGCAGCGGCCTGTGGTGGATCGAGCGGAGAAGGCACACAGCCAGGCGCCACCGAGAGCGCCGAGGAGGCCGTGGCGACGACCTTGCGATCCGACCCGGTGGTCGACACAACCGCTGATCCAGCCACCTCCGAGTCAGAGCTCTCAGAACCAGACACATCGGCGACGACGGCGGCCGAAACGACGGTGGCAGAAGAGCCGGACAGCTCGGGCGGCGAAGTCGTCGACGGCGGGCTGGTCTCGACCGCTCTCTGGAGCCTGCCGCAGGTGCCGGCGGAGAACGGCGTGCAGATCACAGTGGTCGACCTGGCGGGCAGCGAAGAACTGCTCGGCATCGAGCCAGCGACCGCAGATGACCGACTGCGCTGGATGGCGGTCGCCGGTCCGGTCGACGAGGGCGGTCTCGGTTTCCGCGTCGCCACGCCTGAACTCTTCCTTCGGCTCGGGCTCGGCCCGGACCTGCTCGAGGAGGAGGTCGGCTTCTCGCTCCTCGACATCGACTCGACCGCCGAGGTGTCGGCTGCACCCGAGCGCGTGAACGTGTTCGTCGGCCCAGACGGTTGGGGCGGCAAGGCCGAGCCGTACCAGGGTGATCTGTCGACGATCGGGCAAGCCGACGACTTCGAGATCGACCCGGCGAGCCGATCCGTCCTCGATTCGCTTGGACGGCCGGTTCGCCTGGCCGAGCGCGATGGTCGGTTGGCCGCTTCGTTCTCGACTCCGGTGCTCGAGGGTTGGGTGGATGGCAGCCCGGCGACCTACGCGGGTGACGATCGGGTGTCGCCGATCGCCGAGGCGCTCGACGGGCACGACGTCGTGTCGGCGTTGTTGTTCATCGGCGACTTCTTCGCGGCGCCGCCGCTGTTTCCCGAGGACCGACTCGAGGAGTTCGCTGACCTGCCCTACATCAGCCAGCCCTTCATTGCGGCCGGCATCGGCAACACGATTCGCGATGGTCGAGCGATCGAAGTGGTGGCGTATCGGTTCCTGACCGACGACTCGGCCGAAGCGGCGATGCCGTCCATCGAGACCGCATGGACGACCGCTGATTCGGTCGTAGCGCCAACACCGATCGCCGACCTGGCGGAGTTCCAGAGCATGGAACGCACCGGACCGGTCGTGACGGTGGTGGTCGCTGTGCCAGACGGTCAGGTCGGCCGCGCCGCAGACATGCTCTTCAGCCGCGACGTCACGCTGGCTCACCTCTGACGGCGCAGCACTGGGTTGTTGAGTCGAACAGCCCGGGTGTCTTGAAATCGCTCTGATTCTGTGGGTAGATACAAGGTATGTACCGGCGGAAGGGCTCAGGAATCGCAACGAAGAGGTGCGCCCGATGAAGCACCTGCTGCTCGCACTGCTCGATGGCGGGCCGGCCTATGGGCTCGAATTGAAAGAGCAACACGATGCGCTGCTCGGACCGATCAGCGGGCCGGTGAACGTCGGCCAGATCTACACGGCGCTCGGCCGGATGGAGACCCAGGACCTGGTCAACCATCACACCGAACCGTCCGACGTCGGCCCGGATCGGAAGGTCTACGCGCTCACCGAGACCGGCACCAAAGAGCTGCAACGATGGCTCGAGTCGCCGTCGGGACCGCCCGACATGCGGTCAGAGGCGGTGTCGAAGATCGTGCTCGCACTCCGGCGAGGCGACGACGTTCGCCCGCTCGTTGCCGATCATCGCCAGCTCTGCCTCGAGAGTCTGAAGGCGCTCGACTTCGCCCTCGGCACGGCGCCGCCAGCGGCCAACGACACCGACCAGCCATCGGGCGATCGGCTTGCCCTCGATGCCCTCGTGCAAGCGGGTGCGCTGCGCATCCAGGCCGAGCTGCGTTGGCTCGACCACATCGAAGCCCAAACCTCGACGGGACCCCGGCCATGACAGACCCTGGCGAAACAGAACCAACCGACTCCGACCCAACCGAGCAGCCGGCAATCGAAGCGCACGGCGTGCATCGCACGCTCGGCCAAGGTGCGTCGGCGACCACCGTGTTGCGGGGCGTGTCGTTGCAGATCGAGCGAGGCGAGTGGGTCGCGATCATGGGTCCGTCCGGTTCGGGCAAGACGACGCTGCTCCATGCCCTCGGTGGTCTCGACCACGTCGACGGGGGAACGATCCATCTCGGCGGACACGAGATCTCTGCGGCGACCGAGACCGAGCGAGCGCGACTACGCCGGACCGAGGTCGCCTTCGTCTTCCAGCAGTACAACCTGCTGAGCGATCTGTCGGCCCTCGACAACGTCTGCCTGCCGTTGCGCATGATCGGGCGGGGTCGGCGTTCCGCCCGTCAGGCAGCGCGAGCCATGCTCGACGAGCTCGGTCTCGACGATCGCCGCCTCGCCTATCCGGCTGAACTCTCCGGCGGCGAGCAACAGCGGGTCGCCTTGGCCCGTGCGCTGGTGGTCGAGCCGCTGGTGCTCTTCGCGGATGAACCGACCGGGGCACTCGACACCGCGGCCGGCGACATCGTGCTCGACGCACTCCGCCGTCATCACGGGGACGGGCAGACGATCGCCATGGTCACCCACGACCACCGGGTGGCGTCAGCTGCCGACCGCGTGCTCTCGATGCGTGACGGCGAACTCACCGACGAGCATCGACTGCGAGCCGTCCACGCCATCGACGCCCAGAACCTCATCTCGCTCGAGCTCGGTTGATGCCCGTCCTGCGGACCCTGCTCGCACTGCGGCTCAAGGGGCGCAATCGCCTCGGCACGCTCGGTCTGCTGATCGTGATGGTGCTCGCCACCGCCGGGGTCGTCTCCGCGCTCGAGGTCCGCAGCGGCACCGCCGATCGTCTCGATGCGCTGTACGTCGAGACCGGACGGCCCGACCTGGTCATCAACGGCGGGCCAGACGGTGTGCCCGCCGCCATCGAGGCCGCATTCGCCGAGGGCACGATCGACGCGGCGTCCGCCTTCGACACGGCGTTCGTGTCGTTCCCGACACCTGAAGGCCCCGAGGTGGGAACCACCTTGGTGTCGCTCGATGCGACGCAAGAAGGTGAGGGCTCGGTCGGCGGCACTGCGGTCGGCGGCACTGCGGTCGGCGAGATCATCCTTCGCTCGGGCCGGCTCCCGTCCGCCGCCGGCGAGATCGTGATCGACGCCGGTGCCGCCATCGCCCATGACTACGACCTCGGCGACGTGGTCACCGTCGGGTTCCGGGAAACGGCCCACGAGCTGACCGTGGTCGGCACCGCGGTCGATCTCTCCCGGTGCTTCTATCCAGCGTGCTCGCCACTGCGGGGCTACGTGTCCGCCGATGGGCTCGACGCCATCGCCGGCGGCGCCACCTACACCCGGGCGCACCTCTCACTGGCGGGCGACGACGTCACCACAGCCGATCGACAGCGGGCGGCCGTTGCCTTGATGGCGAGCGGGCTCATCGACGGGGTCGACACCTGGGACGGCACCCGAGCCGACCTGCTTCTCACCGGGCGGATCTTCGTCGGCTTCCTCGCCGGGTTCGGCATCTTCGTGCTGATCGCCACGTTGCTGATGGTCGCGAGCACCGCATTCGGTGCGGTCGACACCCGCCGTCGGGAGATGGGCATGCTCAAGGCGATCGGGGCGACCCCTCGCCAGCTCATCGCCGTCGTGGTGCTCGAGCACGTGATCGTGGGTCTCGTCGGCGCCGCTCTCGGTTGGGTGCTCGGGTCGCTGATCGCCCCTCGCCTCCATCTCGGTCTGGTCGACGTCCTCGGACGGGCCGAGCCGACGTTCGACCCGGTGAGCCTCGCCATCGTCGTCGTGATGGTCGTGTTCGTGCTCACCGCAGCCACCATCTCGCCCGCCCGGCGGGCCGGCACGCAGAGCACGCGGTCGATGATCGGCGACGCACCGAGCGCCTCGCCTCGAATGCGTGGACTGCTCGCCCGTCTGCCGTTGTCGCCGTCCAGCCAGCTCGGTG
>CALLIQ010000223.1 GCA_938008925.1 uncultured Acidimicrobiales bacterium | reverse complement strand
GAGTGGGCGCTGTCTCGCCTGTCCGGGCTGTCGATGCCGTTCATGGCCATGCTCGGTCTCGAGATCGAGGAGATGGGCTGGGGCACCGAACCGGGCGATGTCGAAGAGTGGTTCCCGCCCCAGACCGAGTTCCACGTGCTCGAAGACGTCGGGCATTTCGTCCACATCGAAAAGCCCGACTACGTGGCCGGCTTGATCGTGGAGTTCCTGTCATGACCGTCACGCACCTGCACCACAACCGGATCCGTCTCGCCCTTCACGAGCTCAAGGCTGGCGAGGCGGGCGATGGCACACCGCTGCTGCTCCTCCACGGTCTCGGCGAAGCGTCGAAGATGCCGGTCGCGCCGTGGGATGAATGGGCCGGCCCCATCTACGGGCTCGACTTCACCGGCCACGGCGACAGCACCGTGCCCCGTGGCGGTGGCTACACCGCCGAGGTGTTGCTCAGCGACGTCGACGTCGCCCTCGCCGAGATCGGCCCTGCCACCGTGCTCGGTCGAGGCCTCGGCGCGTATGTCGCACTGCTGATCGCCGGTGCCCGCCCCGACCTCGTTCGAGGTGCCGTCTTGGCCGACGGCCCGGGACTTGCCGGTGGTGGATCCGAACCCGGGTCGGGGACCTGGTTCCGACCGGCCGACACCGATGGGACCGCCCCCGATCCCTACGCACTGTTCGAGCTGTCGCGCGACGTTCGCCCAGCCGACTACGCCACGAGCTTCGTCCACCTGTCGATGGCGGCCTCGGAACTCGACGTTCCCCTCGTCGTCACTGCGCGGCTTCGCCCGGCGTGGCTGGCGGCCGTCGCCAAGGAACCCGGCGTGGTCACCGAGAGCTGGGCGGCCGCGTTCAAGCGCTTCGCAGACTGACGCGGTTGCTGCTGACGAGGCTCAGATCACTCGGATCAGAAACGGGCCGGCGAGCGCGAGGGTCACGAGCGTCGAAAACGCCACCGCGGCGACGAGACGATGGTTCCGAACGAACCGCGAGGTGATGGAGAGCGCTGCCTGCACCCAGACAGTTGATCAGCTGGGCCGAACGAACCACATGGGCGAAGCGCCCCCCGGGGACTTCTCCCTAAGGCGAGTTATACGATCTCGGCGTCGACGTTGTTGAGGTCGATGATGCCGAGACGGACGGCGCCGAGCACCGCGTGGGTGAGGCTCTGGGCGTCGAGCTTGCGATAGATCGCGTTGAGGTGGTTGTGCACCGTCTTGGTGGTGATGCCGAGGTAGCGGCCCGCCTGCTTGGTGCTCATGCCATCGGCGATGGCCTGCAGGATCTCGACCTGGCGGTCGGACAGCAGCGCCTCGTTTGCCTTGGCCCGGGTGGCCGTTTCGAGCATGGCGCCGGCCAGAGCCGGAGACAGGACGGTCTCGCCGTCGTGAACCCGCAGGACGGTTTCACGGACGTCGGAGAACGACGTGCCCTTGCTGAGGTAGGCGCTGGCACCGGCCGCGATGGCGTCGCGGGTCTTGTCGATGTCGTCGTGCATGGTGAGCACGGCGACGCGAGTAGCCGGCACCTGATCGCGGATGTTGCGCGTCGCCTCGATGCCGTCCATGACGGGCATCGACAGGTCCATCAAGACGACGTCGGGCTGGAGGGCCTTCGCCAGTGCGACCGCTTCTTCACCGGTCGAGGCTTCACCGACGACGGTGTCACCCGCCGCTTCGAACGATCGGCGCAGCCCATCACGCAACAGGGCGTGATCGTCTGCGAGCAGGATTTTGATCATGGGTTGACCTCGCGTGGACTCGTTCGGAGGGGCGATGGTCCGGAGAGGTTATTCGAGATCCCGTTGGCGGAGATGGACGGTTGTCCGGTGAGCACCGTGATGACGGTGCCCTGCTCCTGCTCACTCGTGACCTCGAGGATCGCCCCGACAGACGCGGCCCGCTCGCGCATTCCGACCAGGCCGTATGCGGTTCCCCGGATCCCCTTGGTGGGATCGAAACCCCGTCCATTGTCTTGGATCACCAGAACTCCGCGGCCGTTTTCGACCGACCAGCCGACATGCGCGTGCGTGGCCATGGCATGTTTCTCGACATTCGTGAGCGCTTCTTGAGCGATCCGCAACAGTTCGTTCTCGACAACCGCAGGCAGCGATGCGTCTCGATCGTCGGGAACGACGAGGGTGACCTCGATGGTCGAGCGCCTCGCGAAGCGATCGACGACTTCGCCGAGCACGATGCTGAGGGGTCGGGCCTTGCTGACGGCGGCCCGCAATTCGACGAGGGTGTCGCGCAGCTCGGAGATGGCGCCCTGGGTATCTTCGTAGAGCTGCTTGAGGTCCATCGACGGTTCGGCCTGCGCCGCGTTGATCCGCTCGAGTTCGAGCCCGATATAGGTGAGCCACTGCCCGAGACGGTCGTGCAGGTCTCGGGCGATGCGGGTCCGTTCCTCTGCGGCGGCGAGCGACCGGAGCTGACGGAAGGCCCGGGCGTTGGCCACGGTGAGGGCGAGCACATCGGCCATGCCGTCGAGCAGCTCGGCGTCGTTCTCGGTGAACGGGCGTGACGATCGTTCGACGGCGACGAGGCCGGTGTCGACGCCGTTGACGATCAGCCGGGCGTAGAGGCCGTGACCCCGGCGGTTGGCCTTGGGAAGGAGATCGTCGATCCGGACGACCTCGCGGGCGTCGGTGATCGACGGCAGCGGCATCGGCAAGTCGGTCGATGGCAGGGTCGGCGGAAGATCGAAGTTCTCCTGGAGCTGGGGTGACCAGGTGCCGTCCTCGTGGGTGAGCAGGACGAGACGGTCGGCCTCGAAGGTGGTGATGAGCTGCTCGCGGGTGTTGGCGAGCACCTCTTCGAGATCGAGCGAGGAGGGAAGGGTGCGGGTCAGCTCGTTGAGCACGCCGAGGAGCTGGTTGGCGTCGTCGAGATGGCCGAGGCGTTCGGCCTGCACACGGCGACGGTCCTCGATCTGGAGGAGACGCTGCTGGGCGATGCCGGGGAAGATGGCCGCGCCGCCGAGCGCAATCACGCCGAGCGGACTGGGCGTGCTGAGCGTTCCCTCGATGACGGTCATCGTGCCGACGACGGTGGCCAGGCCAGCGGTCGCGGCCCACATGCCATCGGACAGACCCCACCCGAAGGCGACGAGCGCGACGGCGACGAGAAGGCACCCGACAAAGGGGGATGCCAGGCCCTGACTGGCGCCGAGCGCGATGGAGAGAACGGCGACATCGGTGAATCCGAAGGTGCGTTGGAGTGGCGATCGATCCCCGACCCGGATGGGGCGAACGGTTCGCCACGAGGCCAAGAAGATGGCGACCGTGAGGGTGATGACACCGTCGAGATCGCCGGAAGCGGCGGCGGGGGCGGCCCAGGCGAGACCGACCATGACGGCGCCCCAGCGGAGCGCAGCGAGGATTGCGGCGAGTGAACCGGCGACAGCGGGCCCGAGTTCGAGGGCGCGGGCGGCGTCGTCGAGGCCACCATTGCGCAGGGCGCGGAGCGCGAGAAAGAGATCGCTCGCCGACGTGGGCGAGGTCCCGGAGTGTCGCTCCTCGCTAGTTGTCACACATCTCCATCGGCAGGACTTCCTCACCCTCAAAGGTTCGGGAGGTACGAAGGAGACGGCGTCAACAGCGATTTGTCGCGTCTCGACCTCTAATGAGTTCGAGAAGCAACGTAGTTCGCCAAAGAGACCAAGATCGATCGCACGCCCGCCTCGAAGGGTAGATCAGCGGCGGCGTCGGTCGCAGCTTTGGTCAAATCGTCGATTCGGGACTCGATCTCGGCGACGGCGCCGGTCTCGTCGAAGATGTCGACGATCGCACCCACCTCGGCGTCCGAGAGCGTCCGTTTCCCGATGGTGGAGAGGGTTTCGCGCTGCTCGGCGGTGGCTCGCTCGAGCGCCACGGCCACCAATTCGGTCGCTTTTCCTTCTCGCAGGTCGTCGCCGACCGGCTTGCCGACCCGCTCTCGGTCGCCGAGCACGCCGAGTAAGTCGTCGCGAAGCTGGAAGGCCTGGCCGACGGGACGGCCGAACGCGTCGATGGCGTCGAGCACGCTCTGGTCGATCTGGCCGTCGTTGGCCAACAGTGCGCCGACCTGCATGGGGCGAACGATCGTGTAGAGAGCGGTCTTGAAGGTGGCGACTCGCTGGGCGGTCTCTCGATCGATCGTGCCGGAGGCGGCCGCTCGCATGTCGAGGTACTGGCCGAGGTTGAGCTCGATCCGCAACTCGTCCCACACGAGTTGGGCGGCGACGGGTGCCGGAGTGAGGAGGCGGTCGGCGTACACGTGGGCGAGGTCGCCGACGAGGATGGCGACACCTTCCCCGTAGCGGCGGGGTTCGCCCTTCCACCGCTCGGCTTCGAGCCGGCGGGCAGCCTTGACGTGGATGGTGGTCTCGCCCCGGCGGGTGTCGGCGTCGTCCATGACGTCGTCGTGAATCAGGGCGAAGGTCTGCAGCAGTTCGAACGCTGCGCCGGCGTCGATCGCCATCTCGGTCGAGTGGGCACCGGGCTCGTCGAGGACGCCACCCGAGGCGAGGTGGGCGCCGGCCCACGTCCAATAGCAAAAGGCAGCGCGCAGGCGCTTGCCGCCGAGGCTCATGCGCTCGAGTTCGGCGATCGCTTCGACGAGCCGTTGGTCGGTCGACGCCCAGCGCTGTTGCTCATCGGCGAGGACCTGGCGAACCCGTTGGTCGACCAGTGATGCGATCGCCCCGAGTTCGGCTGGGGGTTGGCTCACGTGGAGTCTCCGGTGAGGTCATCGACGACGGCGGCCACATCGGCCCGCACGACGTCGAGCCTCGATCGGCAATACGACACGAGCGCCGCCG
>CALLIQ010000222.1 GCA_938008925.1 uncultured Acidimicrobiales bacterium | reverse complement strand
CTCCTCGATCGCTCGATCACGGGCCTTCGGCCAGACCGCCTCCATCAACCCCATCGCCGCTTCGGGCGTCTTGGCCATCGCGTCTTCCAGTCGCCAATGGGCGTGCGTTTCGTAGCCGAGCAGCTTCGCCCGCTCGGCTCGAAGGGCGAGGATCTGGCTGATCACGGCCTTGTTGTCGTTGGCCGGGTCGCCGTAGGGAGCGCCATCGCCGCGTCCGTAATAGGTCCGCCAGACCTGCTCGCGAAGCGCTCGATCGGTGGCATTCGTGAGCACCGGCTCCATCGACGACCGCGTGTTCAACACGGCCCACTCGCCGGGTCGACCTCGCTCGTCAGCCGCAGCGGACAGTGCATCGATCACGCTCGCTGGCAATCCGCCGAGCGTCGCCTCGTCGTCGATCCACGTCACCTGGTTCGCCTCGTCGCTCAGGATGTTCTGGGCGAACTCGGTGAACAGCGGCGCGAGCTCTTGGTTGATCGCCGACAACCGTTCCTTCGCGTCGGCGCTGAGCTCAGCGCCCTGGCGGACGAAGGTCCGGTGGCGGTCCTCGACGAGACGGCGCGCCGCCGGGTTCGGGGCGAGTTGCTCGACGTCGTCGTACACCGTCTGGACTCGAGCGAACAGGGCCTCGTGCTGGACCATCCAGTCGAAGAACGCAGCGAGTTTCGGGCCGACGGCGAGCTCGATGTCGGGGACGGGACCGACGTTGAGGTTGCTCGCATGAAGATCGAACATGGCCTCGACCCGGTCCAGCGTGCGACCGGCCCGCTCCAACGCGGCGATCGTGTTGTCGAAGGTGGCCGGGGCAGGATTCGCCCCGATGCCGTCGATCTCGGCCTTGGCTTGGTCGATGGCGGCGTCGAACGCAGCCTCGAACGACTCGACGTCGATCGACTCCCACGGTGGCACGCCGCCGTAGGGGCCTGTCCACGGTCCGATCAAGGTGGCCACCGCGTCGTCTGTCGGCTGGTCGTCGTTCGAGGTCACCGTGTCACTCCGTCTTTCGCGTCCGGCTGAGTTGGGAGGACGGTAATCGAGGTGATCCCGACCGCGGGAGCGGTTTCGCACGCAGTGCGCGCTCCATCAATGACAGGGCTCACTCAGTGACAGTGATTCGACGGCGGCAGGTCCATCGCCGGGCTCGCATCGAAGAACCCGGTGGGCTTGAGCGTGAACCCGATGCTGGCAACGGGCATCACCGGCCAGTCCTCGAGGCTCGGCAGATGGTTGTGGCCCATCGTGTACCAAACGACCAAGTCGGTGTTCTCGACGTTGCGGTCTTGCGCCGTCCACGCCGGCAGGCCCTCGCCGCCGGCTGACTGATTGGGGTAGTCGCCGGCCGGGTGACGCTCGTCTGGCGCGAACGGGGTCACCCAGAGGTGGTTCCACATGTACCCGGCTCGGGCTCGGATCGAAGAGTCTTCGGTCGCGAACGGAAGGCAGTTCTCACCGGCCATCAACTTGTAGCCGGTGGGTGTTCCCATCCGGTTCGTTCGCTCGTTGCTGATCACCTTCCAGTAGCGCGCGACGTTCGGATCGATGCGTCGTTTGGCCTGGGCTTCGGTGCTGAGCACGGTCGCCTGACCTCGGAACGCGTTGCCGTAGGGGTTCTCCTCCGGCGGAGCCGCAACGGTGTCGACCTCGACGACGGAGTTGGCGAACCCGTCGACGGCCATGTCGAGGCGCGTGCAGAAGAAGTGCTGATGGTTCGGTCCATAGACGTGCTCGCCGAGCTTGGTGCCATACGCCGTGTCCTCGCCGGTATCGAGCGCCGCGGTGCTCAGCATGCCGGTGAGCTTGATCTCGTTCTCGATCCGGCCGTCTTGATAGAAATGCCAGTAGATGCCGTACTCGTAGTTGCCGACGGTGGCGATGAACGACACGACGAGTCGGCGGAGCCGACGGACCTCACTCTGGTCGTGGCGCACGTTGGTGTGTTTCCACGAGATGCCGACGTCTTCTTCGTGAATGCAGATCGCCTGTGGGATGGCGACGACCGTGCCATCGGCGGTGGTGAAGTGGGCGTCGAGGTAGTGGATCTCGCCGAGGCAGTCACAGCCGAGGGCGAGAGAGTTCGCGAGCATGCCGAGCCCGTACTCGCCGACGTCGAACGCGTTCTTGCGGGCCTGCGTCGACGACGGATCCCCGTAGGGAACGGTCATCTCTGCGAGCGATGCTCGGTAGAGGACGGGGCGCACGTCGTCACCGTCGGTGTAGGTGACGGTGTTGATCACGAGACCTTCTCGCGACGTCCAGCCGACGCGGAGATCCCACTTCTGCCACCGCAGCCGATCGCCGTCGACGGTGAAGCTCGGGCCCTCCGGCTGGATGATCTCGAGCGGCTTGATGTCGGTTCGAACGGTCTCGGATGCGTGCCCGCTCGCCCACTCGGACGATTCGTCGGGAACGGGCAGCACCCGCTCGTCATCGATCCGAAGCACCGTCATGTCGGTGAGGTCGGCGATCACCATCAGCCCGTCGATCGGTCGGGCGTAGTGATTGTCGCCGGGCCTGTCGTGCACCCACACGAGCGCTCGGATGATGCGGTGGTCGCTCTCGATCGGGTCGCCGTAGTTGCCAGCGGTCCACGCATCGATGGTGACGAGGTCCATGTCGGTGATGCCGCGCTTGGCCATCGCAGCGTGGAAGCCGGCATCTGCCTTGATCGCGGCTTCGGACTCGATGAACTCGTCGACGACGAGCGCCGGCTGAACGTCGGTGCGGCGATCCCATCGGGTGGCGACGCCGTTCGTGATCGACACGGTGATCTCATGCGTCGACCCGTCGGCGCCGTCGAACAGCACCACCGCAGCACATCGATCGATGCTGTCTCCCTCACCGAAGCCGATCACGGTCGCCTTGTCGGGCTCGCCGAGGTCGACGCTCATGAACCGCATGCGGCCGCCGAACCGTTCGCTGGCTTTCACGAGCTCGACCGCTCGAGTCGTTTCGGCTTCGCTGAGCCGGTCGAGCGGGTGAGTCGCAGTGATGGGTGCGATCAAGTCGGTCATGGCATGGTCCCCCGTTGTCGTGACGCTGGCGTCCAGCGATCGCGAGCGTAGATCACGCTCGTCGTCGGCGAACCAGCCGCCGATCGTCAGCGAAGGAGCCGCTCGACGGTCGACGATCCAAAGACCGGCGGCCGCTTCTCCAGAAACGCGTTGCGGGCCTCGCTGGCATCGGCGGTGTTGCGGACCAGCGTCTGGGTGCGCGACTCGAGGTTGAGGGCGTGGTCGAGCGATGCGGCGTGCAGGTTCGACCACATCACTTCCTTGGTCATCGACACCGCCATCGGCGCGTTCTCGGCGACCTCTGAGGCGAGTGCAATGGCGTCTACCACGAGGTCATCGCCATCGACCACGCGGCTCACCAGCCCGATCCGAAGCGCCTCCGCAGCATCGATGCGGCGTCCGGTGAGCATCAGCTCGTTGGCCATCGCCGGCGACATGATGCGGGGAAGGAAGTACGACAGTCCCATCTCGCAGCCCGAGATGCCGCGCTTCACGAAGCCGTCGGCGAACGACGCCCGGTCGCCGGCGACCCGCAGATCGCATGCCGCTGCCATGGCGAAACCGGCGCCGATCGCGTAGCCGTTCACCGCGGCGATCACGGGAATCGGGAGGGCGTGGATCGTGCGGATCACGCCGCTCAGCCGGAGGTGGAGGTTCTCGTACGACGCCGTGATCGGGTCGAGCGGCGCATCGCCAGCGGCCGCGTCGCTCGCCGCTACTCCCTTGACGTCGATGCCGGTGCAGAACCCTTTGCCCGTTCCCGTCAGCACGATCGCTCGCTGCGTTCGATCGGCGGCGGCGGTGCGCAAGAGCGCATCGAGTTCGTCGAAGTGGTCGGGCGTCAGCGCGCCGAGCGTCTCGGGGCGATTGATGCGAATCGTCGTGGTGCCACCGTCTTGGTTGACCACCAGCGCCGACTCGGATTCTCGGGCCGGCTCATCTTCGTGGGTGTTCGCCATGCCGGCAGCCTGGCACAGGGGTCAGATGCGTTCGAAGTAGCGCCGGTGCTCCCAGTCGGTGACGGCCGCGTCGTAGGCGGCCACCTCGGACCGGAAGAAGTGCGCGTAGTGCTCGACGACCGCATCGCCGAGCAGCCGCCTCGCCTCGGTGCTCGCCGCGAACCGTTCGGTGGCCTGATGCAGTGTCGCCGGCACGCGCTCGACATCAGAGCTGTACACGTCGCCGCTGAACTCCTCGGGCGGCTCGATCTGGTTCGCGATGCCATCGAGTCCACTGGCCAGCGCGGCGGCGAACGCGAGGTATGGATTGGCGTCGGCACCGGGCAGACGACATTCGATGCGCAGGCTCGGTCCGGAGCCGACGACCCGGAACCCGGCGGTGCGATTGTCGGTCGACCACGCCAGCCCGGTCGGCGCCCACGACTGATCTTGGTATCGCTTGTAGGAGTTGATCGTGGGTGCGTAGAACACCATCAAGTCGGCGCAGTGGCGCATCCATCCGCCGAGAAACCACCGGAACACGTCGGTCCGACCGCCACCCGGTCCCGTCGTGTCGCTGGCGAAGACGCTGCTTGCGAACGCGTTGCGGTCGCCCTCCCACAGGCTGAGATGGAGGTGGCAGCTGTTGCCCGGCTGTGCCGCGTCGGGTTTGGCCATGAAGGTGACGCTGGCCCCCATCGAATCGGCGAGCTCCTTCATCGCGTGCTTCATCACGGCGTGTCGATCGGCCATCTCTGCAGCCGGCGCGTAGCGGATGTTGAGTTCGTGCTGGCCAATCGCCGCCTCGCCCTTGGAGTTCTCGACGGGGATCGAGCTGGCCTTCAGCGCCCGACGAGCTGCGCCCACGTAGTCCTCGACCCTTGCGCCCTGCAGCAGGTGGTAGTCCTCCACGTACCAACCGGCCGGCTCGGGTGCTGATCCCTGATGCACATCGCGATAGCTCGTGCGGAAGAGGAAGAACTCGAGTTCGGATGCCGCCTCGGCGCGCAGTCCCTGCGCGGCCGCTGCTTCGACCTGGCGCCGCAGGATCGTGCGCGGGGCAATGTCGACGAGCTCG
>CALLIQ010000221.1 GCA_938008925.1 uncultured Acidimicrobiales bacterium | reverse complement strand
GACCTTGCCGGTCGGCAAGAAGCGGACCGTGGCGTGCTCCCAACCGCCGGCGCCGTAGTTGAGACCGGCGAGAGCACGACTCGGGGCGAGACCACAGATCTCGACATAGGTGCACAGACCGATGCCGAGCTGCTTCGAATCGCCGGCATCGCGGCGTCGCTGCTGCTCGGCCCGAAGTTCTTCGTACTTGGCCATTGCGAGTGCGGCGTCGAGGTTGGGGGCGTAGTTGCCCGAGTCGAACACCAGGGTCGACGCCGTCTCGAGATTCTCGAACGGACCACCGCCCGCCAGGTAGTTGCGGCGACGGATCTCGTCGGGGCCGACTCCGACCTCGAGAGCGAGCATGTCCATCGCTCGTTCGATCGCGTAGCTGGCTTCGGGGCGCCCGGCGCCGCGGTAGGCGTCGGTCGGCGTGAGGTTGGTGAAGTAGCCGTCGCAGGTGAACCCGAACGCCGGGACGTCGTAGACCCCGGTGTAGAGGAAGCTGCCGAGGAGCGGCACGCCGGGCGTGATGAGCATCATGTAGGCGCCCATGTCGGCGTCGAGATGGACCCGAACTCCGGTGATCTTGCCGTCGGCGTCGGACGCGACCTCGATCGTCTGGAGCTGGCCTCGGCCCTGATGGGTCGAGAAGGCCGCTTCGGAACGCGTCTCGGTCCATCGAACGGCTCGGCCGAGCTCGTTCGACAGCGTGACGGCGAGGAGTTCATCGGGGTTGACGTTGAGCTTGGCGCCGAAGCCACCACCGACGGCAGGGGCCACGATCCGGAGCTTGTTCTCAGGGATCCCCGTGGTGGCGGCGATCATCACCTTCAAGATGTGGGGCACCTGGGTGGCGGAGTAGAGCGTGACGTCGCCACCGGCCGGCGACGGCACGGCGAGCACCCCGCGAGGTTCCATGGCGGCGGGGATCAGACGCTGCTGGACGAACTCGCCCTTGACCGTGTGTGCCGCATTGGCGAACGCTGCATCGACGGCCTCGGGGTTCGGCTCGAGCGCCCAGCTGTATGCCTTGTTCGACGCGAGATCCGAGTGCGCATTGTCTGCGCCATCGCGTGCGGCTGCGATCGAGGCGACCGCTGGCAACACGTCGTAGTCGACCTCGACGACCTCGGCCGCGTCGGCGGCGAGGTAGCGAGAGTCGGCGAGCACCACGGCGACGATTTCCCCGACGTGGTGGACCTCGTCGGTGGCGGTCGGGAAGTGCGGTGGGTTCACCATGTCTTCGGTGACCGGCCACGCACACGGAAGTGGCGCGATCCACAGACCCATCTCCGCGAGTTGAGCGCCGGTGTAGACGGCGTGGACGCCCTCCATCTGCTCCGCCTCGGCGGTGTTGACGCCCTTGACGGTGGCGTGGGCGTAGGGGCTGCGGACCATTCCCATCCACAGCTCGCCCGGCACGTGGATGTCGTCGACGAACTTGCCCTCGCCGGTGAGCAGCTTCGGATCCTCCTTGCGGAGCATCTTGGTTCCCATCACTGCGGTCATGTCATGCACCTCCGGCGGCCGTCATGACGGCCTTGACGATGTTGTGGTAGCCGGTGCAGCGGCAGAGGTTGCCCTCGAGCCCCTCGCGCACCTCGGCTTCGGTCGGGGACGGGTTTTCCTTCAGGAGCGACGTTGCCGCCATGACCATGCCCGGCGTGCAGTAGCCGCACTGGAGGCCGTGACACTGGCGGAAGGCCTCCTGCATGGGGTGGAGCTCGCCGTTCTCGCTGGCCATGCCTTCGATCGTGGTGATCTCCGCGTCGCGGGCCTGTGCCGCCAGCATCGTGCAGGACTTCACCGACTCGCCGTCGATGTGCACGGTGCACGCGCCACACGATGACGTGTCGCAGCCGACATTGGTGCCGGTCAGGTCGAGGTCGTCGCGGAGGAAGTGCACCAGCAGGGTGCGGGCCTCGACGTCGGCCGAACGGGCCTGCCCGTTCACGGTCATGTCAATCTTCATGTCGCTCCTTCTCAGTCGCTTCTGTCTGCTCGTCGTTGCTGTTCGGTCGGTTGTTCGGTCGTTCAGTAGACGATCACGCCGCGGATGTTCTTGCCCGCGTGCATGTCGTCGTAGCCCTGGTTGATCTCATCGAGGGAGTACGTGTTGGTCACCAACTCGTCGAGGCGGAGCTGGCCGTTTTGATACATGGCGAGCATCCACGGGATGTCTCGGCTCGGGCTGCTCGCGCCGAAGAGCGAACCTTGGATCCGCTTCTGGAAGAGGGTGAGCTCACCGGCGGGAATCTCGACCTTGGAGTTCTCGAGGCTGCCGAGGCCGGTGACCACGACCGTTCCGGCCTTGCGGATCGATGAGAACGCCTCCGAGACATGCTCGCTCGTGAGGACGCCGGTGGTCACGATGGCCGAGTCGGCGCCCTGTCCGTCGGTGACGGACTGAGCGAACTCGGTGGCGGCCGCCATGTTGTCGAAGGTGTGCGTGGCGCCCACCTGTTCGGCGACCTCACGCTTGAACGCGACCGGGTCGACGGCGATCACATGCGATGCACCGGCGTGCGACGCGCCCTGGACGGCGTTGATGCCGATGCCCCCGACGCCCATGATGATCACGGTCTGACCGGGCTTGACCTCGGCCGAATTCACAGCGGATCCCCAGCCGGTGCCGACGCCGCAGCCGACGAGGCATGCCTTGTCGAGCGGAATGTCCTTGTCGACCTTCACGGCCGAATCGACGGCGACGACGACCTCCTCGCAGAAGGTGGAGATACCGCACATCTGCGCGACGTCGGCGCCGTCGACGCTGGCACGCATCGAACCGTCCGAGCGGCTTCCCATCAACAGCGTGGCGCCGAGATCACAGAGGTTCTGCTGGCCCGAAGCACACCACCGGCAACGCCCACAACCCGGCAGGAATGACATGACGACGTGGTCGCCCACCTCGTAGCCCGATGTGTTCGGTCCGACCTCCTCGACGATGCCCGCGCCCTCGTGGCCGCCGGCGATCGGATAGATGGCGAGGGGGATGTCGCCGGTGCGGCAGTGGTCGTCGGAGTGACACATGCCCGACGCGACCATCTTGACCTTGAGTTCGCCCTGGCGAGGATCCTCGAACTCGATCTCGGCGACTTCCCAATCAGCGCCGATTTCGCGCATGATCGCGCCGCGGGTGGTGAAAGACATGTGGATGAAACCTCTGTGGATTCGAGCGGGTGAGACGAGCACACCGACACGTGTGACGTTTGTCGCAGTAGACCAGATGGCGTCGTCGGCATCCAGCCGAACCGGAAAGTGTCCCCCGCAGCACTCTCATGCACCGTCGATCCGTTCCCGAAACAGCCCGAGCGTTCGTCGACGAGAGCCGAGATTTGGTCGTCGGCCTGGCCCGCGGTCGACGACCGCGTGCATGCTTCGGTGATGTCTCCAACGCCGGGTAGTCCCGAATGGCTCGATCAGGTCCGCGAGGAGGTGGTCGATCCCGACCAGCGGATCGTCGATCCCCACCATCACCTCTGGCCAGACGGCGGTGCGCTCCCCTACGGCCTCGACGATCTCGACGGCGACACCGCTGACGGCCACAACGTGGTCGCGACCGTCTTCGTCGAATGCCACGCCGCCTATCGATCAGACGGCCCGAGCCACCTCCGCTCGGTCGGTGAGACCGAGTTCGTCGCGGCTGCGGCGGAACGATCAGCGACGCGGCCAGGGCCCGAGATCAAGGGCATCGTCGCCAACGCGGATCTGACGCTCGATCCGGCCGCGCTCGACGAAGTCCTCGATGCTCACGCGGAGGCGGGAGGCGATCGGTTCAAGGGCATCCGCCACGCGCTCGCTCGAGACGACGAACCCGAGACACTGCGAATCGCCGGCCGCGCCCCGGCTGGGCTGTCGGAGAACGAAGCCTTCCGGGCGGGTGTTCGCCGTCTCGGGGAGCGCGGCCTCACCTACGACAGCTGGCACTACCACCACCAGAACGGCCAGTTCGCCGACCTGGCCAGCGCGTGCCCCGACACCACGATGATCCTGGACCACTTCGGCACCCCGATCGGCGTCGGTCGCTTTGCCGGGCGGCTCGATGAGATCTTCGAGACGTGGAAGGACGACATCGCTCGCATCGCCGAGCGGCCGAACGTCGTCGCCAAGTTGGGCGGACTCGCGATGCCCGACAACGGGTACGGCTGGCACGAGCGATCCACGCCGCCGAGTTCGGACGAGGTGGCCGAGGCCCAGGGTCGCTGGTACCGGCACACGATCGAGTGCTTTGGCCCCGAGCGCTGCATGTTCGAGTCGAACTTTCCCGTCGACCGTTTCTCGCTGTCGTACCAGGTGGCATGGAACGCAATGAAGAAGATGACGGCCGACGACTCACCAGCCGATCGCGAGCACATGTTCGCCGCCACCGCCGAACGCATCTACTCCCTCACCTGACCAAGTTGTTCGCCGGGTCTCATGACTCGATGTGTGGTTCCGGAAAACGCGAACAGGCACCCGCCGAAGCGAGTGCCTGTTCATAACCAGTGGGAGTTGTGAGCGCTAGCGAACAACTCCAGGAATCGAGCCCGCTAGGGCGAGATTCACCCGATTTCGTCGGCGCTTGGCAGGGTGGTGACCGCAGCGGGTTGTTCGCTTCCAATGGAAGCGAGCCACTGGGCCGGGTCCTGCTCTTCGCCTTCGGATGAGTAGAACGACATCGGCTGGTAGTCCGGGGCATGGGTCCCGAGCTCGCGGTGGCGCATCAGACCGGTACCGGCCGGGATGAGCTTGCCGATGATGATGTTCTCCTTGAGGCCGATCATGTCGTCGGACTTGCCTTCGATGGCCGCCTCGGTCAGCACTCGGGTCGTCTCCTGGAAGGAGGCGGCCGAGAGCCACGAGTCGGTGGCCAGCGAAGCCTTGGTGATGCCCATGATCTCGGGGCGACCTTCGGCGGGACGGAGCCCCTCGGTCACCAGACGCTTGTTGGCGTCGGCGAACTGCCACTGGTCGACACGCTCGCCCGGCAAGAAGTCGGACTCGCCCGGCTCATGGATACCGACACGACGGGTCATCTGACGAACGATGAGCTCGATGTGCTTGTCGTGGATCGACACGCCCTGGTCTCGGTAGACCTTCTGGACCTCTTCGACGAGGTACTGCTGGGTCTCGCGGATGCCGCGAATCTCCATCAGTTCCTTCGGGTCACGAGGACCGTCGACGATCGGATCTCCTGCGGCGATCTCCTGGCCATCGACGACCTCGAGACGAGCGGCGATCGGCACGGTGTAGTCGTGCTCTTCGCCTTCGTCGGTGACGACCGTGATGACCTTGCCCTTGCCCTCGTCTTCGGCGATGCGAATCACACCGGAGACGCCAGCGAGGGTGGCCTTGCCCTTCGGGCTACGAGCCTCGAAGAGCTCGACGACTCGCGGAAGACCACCGGCGATGTCGGTGCCGCCAGCCACACCACCGGTGTGGAAGGTACGCATCGTCAGCTGGGTGCCGGGCTCACCGATCGACTGGGCGGCGATGACGCCCACCGCCTCGCCGATCTCGATGGCCTTGCGGGTGGCGAGCGACATGCCGTAGCTGGCACCGGAGATGCCGACCGGGGAGTCGTCAGTCAGCGGCGACAAGACACGGACCGAGGTGATCTCGGGATCGTCTCGCAACGCTTCCATGATGTCTTCGTCGACGATCGTGCCCTTGGAGTAGACGGTGCCGTCCACGAGGGTCATGTCGTCGGCCAGCACTCGGCTGAACAGACGGGTCTCGAGGTAGGTCCGGACCATTCGACCGTCGGGGTCGGTGGCGTCGGTGGCCTCGCCGGTTTCCTTGTTGTAGTAGCCGTCGGGCTTGACGTCTTCGAGCATGAGCCCTCGGACGGCACGACCATCAGCGAACGGATCCCGGTCGTTGATGATGACTTCCTGGGCGACGTCGACGAGACGTCGGGTGAGGTAGCCGGAGTCGGCGGTACGGAGTGCGGTGTCGACCAGACCCTTACGGGCACCAGGCGTCGCGATGAAGTACTCCAACATCGAGAGGCCTTCACGGAAGTTCGACTTGATCGGACGGGGAATCATGTCGCCTCGTGGGTTGGCCACGAGGCCGCGCATGCCCGCGATCTGGCGAACCTGCATCATGTTTCCTCGAGCGCCGGAGCCGACCATCATGTCGATGGGGTTGAACTGCTTCGACTTGAGGTTCACCTCCATGGCGTTCTTGATGAGGTCGGTGGCCTCGGTCCAGATCTCCACTTCCTTCTGGCGTCGCTCACCGTCGGTGATGATGCCCTTCCGGAACTGGGCCTCGACCTTGTCGGCCTCGACCTCGTGGCTGTCCAGGATTCCCTGCTTCTCGACCGGGGTCTGCACGTCGTCGACCGAGACGGTGAGGCCCGACTTGGCGGCGAAGCGGAAGGCCAGGGTCTTGATGCGGTCGAGGCTCATGGCCACTTCCGCCTTGGGGTACTGGGTGGCGAGCGTGTCGACGATCTCGCCGATGTCACGCTTCTTCACCAAGCGGTTCACGAACGGGAAGGTCTCGGGGAGCGCCTCGTTGAGGAACACGCGCCCGGCCGTGGTCACCGCGTACTGAGCAGCTTGACCGTTCTTCGGCTCGACGAGCAGGTCGTCTCGACGGAAGTAGATCGGCTGGTGGAGACCAATGGAACCGGACTCATAGGCCCGCTGCACCTCGTCTTCACGACGGAACGTGGAGATGTGGTCGTCGGCGCTCTCGTTCTCGATGAACTCGGTGAGGTAGAAGGCGCCGATGACCATGTCCTGGGTCGGGGTGACCAGCGGACGGCCATGCGCCGGCGACAACACGTTGTGAGCGCTGAGCATGAGCACGCGGGCCTCTGCCTGCGCTTCGGCGGACAGCGGCAGGTGGACCGCCATCTGGTCGCCGTCGAAGTCGGCGTTGAAGGCGGTGCAGACCAACGGGTGGATCTGGATGGCCTTGCCCTCGACGAGCACGGGCTCGAAGGCCTGGATGCCGAGGCGGTGCAGGGTGGGTGCTCGGTTGAGCAGCACCGGGTGTTCCTGGATGACCTCTTCGAGGACCTCCCACACCTGCGGGCGACGACGCTCGACCATGCGCTTGGCCGACTTGATGTTCTGAGCCAGTTCCTGATCGACCAACCGCTTCATGACGAACGGCTTGAACAGCTCGAGTGCCATGAGCTTCGGCAGGCCGCACTGATGCAGACGCAGCGTCGGTCCGACCACGATGACCGAACGGCCCGAGTAGTCGACGCGCTTGCCGAGCAGGTTCTGACGGAAGCGGCCCTGCTTGCCCTTGAGCATGTCGGACAGCGACTTGAGCGGACGGTTGCCCGGCCCGGTCACGGGGCGGCCACGGCGACCGTTGTCGAACAGTGCGTCGACGGCCTCCTGCAGCATGCGCTTCTCGTTGTTGACGATGATCTCCGGAGCACCGAGGTTGAGCAGACGCTCGAGTCGGTTGTTGCGGTTGATCACGCGGCGGTACAGGTCGTTGAGGTCAGACGTGGCGAAACGCCCACCGTCGAGCTGCACCATCGGGCGCAGTTCCGGCGGGATCACCGGCACGGCGTCGAGGATCATGGCCTTCGGGTCGTTGATGCGGCGCTCGTTGTCGTCACGACGGTTGAAGGAGGTCACGATCTTGAGGCGCTTGATCGCCTTCTGCTTGCGCTGCGCGCTGAGCGGCTTCTGGCCCTCTTGCGGGTCGATCGCTTCGCGGAGCTTGATCTCTTCCTCGTCGAAGTCGATGCGGTCGATGAGCGACTTGATCGCCTCGGCGCCGGTGCCACCTTCGAAGTACTCGCCGTACTTGTCGCGCATCTCACGCCACAGCAGCTCGTCTTCGATGATCTTGCGGCTGTGCAGGCTCTTGAACTCGTCCCACGTACGTGAGATGAGGTCGAGCTCCATGTCGTAGCGCTCGCGGATGGCTTCGATCTCTTTGTCGGACTCGCGCTGCAGCTTCTTCAGGTCGGCGGCTTTGGCGCCGTCCTTCTCGGCAGCGGCGACTTCCTCTTCGAGCTGCTTGAAGCGCTCGTCGAGTTCCAGATCGAGTTCTTTCTGAATGACTTCACGCTCTTCGAGGTACTCGGCTTCGAGGTTCTCGAGCGCTTCGTGACGGCCCTCTTCGTCGACCCAGCTCACCAGGTGAGCAGCGAAGTAGATGACCTTTTCGAGCATCTTGGCCTTGAGCTCTTCTTTCGGCTCGATGCCGGCCAGCAGGTAGGCAAGCCACGAGCGGGTACCGCGCAGGTACCAGATGTGCACGGCGGGTGCCGCCAGCTCGATGTGGCCCATGCGGTCACGACGCACCTTCGAGCGCGTCACCTCGACGCCGCAGCGCTCGCAGATGATGCCCTTGAAGCGCACGCGCTTGTACTTGCCGCAGTAGCACTCCCAGTCGCGGGTGGGCCCGAAGATCTTCTCGCAGAAGAGACCTTCCTTCTCGGGCCGCAGCGTGCGGTAGTTGATGGTTTCCGGCTTCTTCACTTCACCGTGCGACCAGGTGCGGATCTGGTCGGCGGTGGCCAGCCCGATCTTGAGCTGGTTGAACATGTTGACGTCGAGCATGTTGTTTGGATCCCTTATGTCTTGCTCTTGCGTTGTCAGTCGTTCGTCGAGTGCGTCATTCGGTGTCAGACACCGGATGACCGCCTCGGAGGTCGGTCCTGGTTCAACGGCGGTG